>NZ_QAIJ01000197.1:35631-47836 GCF_003060985.1 Stenotrophomonas sp. HMWF023 | reverse complement strand
GGCCCGTCAGCGCACCTGGACGCTGCCTTCGACGGCGCCAGCGTCGGCCTGCGCCGCCGGTGCAGCCGATCCCGCCGGCAGCTGCTCGGCCACCGGCGGTTGCTCCGGCGGTGCCGGCGGCAGCGTGGCCACGTCGATCTCCGACAGCGGACTTTCCTCCGGGCACACCGGATCGGGGAAGCCGAAGCGCTGCTTCAGCGACTGGCCACAGCTGTTGATCGATTCCATGTCGGCACCGTCGCGCTTGCACTGCTGGTCGAAGGCCACCAGGAACGCATCCTTGCGCTGCACGAAGTCGTCGCCGCAGGCACGCATCTGCTTGATCCGCTCGAGGTCATCCTGCACCGCGTTGGTGCCGTCCAGGCCGTACTGGCGAAGCTCTTCGGCCGTCAGCAGGCGCAGGCTGCGGTTGGGCACGGTCATCATCAGGTCGGCCACGCCCACCGCCACGCCATTGCGCTGCAGGTAGTCCTTCACGTTGTCATAGACCTCGTGCAGTTCGCGGTTGAGTTCAGCGCGCGACGTGGCCTTGGAACTGATGCGCATCATGCGGTGGATGCCGACCTTGCCGGTCAGCAGGCGGTTGTCACCGGCAGCCAGTACGAACACGCAGGCGCTGTGGCAGATCGAGCCCTCGCGCACCCAGATGGTCCAGCCGGATTCACCGATGCTGTCGCCGGCAACGATCGCCGATTCCACCTGCCCACCGCTGGAATCCAGATCGAGGATGCGCTTGTGGATCTGCAGTTCGTCGGCAACCACGGCCAGCCGCCACATCATCTCGGCAAACCCAGGATTGATTTTGCCGTTGTAGCGCACGCGCAGCAGCCCGCGCTCGGCACACGGCGCCAGCGCCTGCTTCAGCTGTTCGCGCTGCAGCCCTTCCAGCTCAAGCCCATCGCCGCCTTCGCCGGCGTAGTCGGTGCTGCAGCTGATCCACGCCTTGCCATTGTCCAGCTGGGTCTGCGGCCAGGGCCGGTCGGCCCTGCTGCGTGCCTGCGGCGGCGGCGGCGGTGCATCGGCGGCATTGATCGACACCATGTTCTCGCCATCGCTGGCCGGGGCACGCGTGGCCTTGTCGGCGGCAGTGACGTTGCCGGGATTCTCCAACTGACTGCAGCCCGCCAGGGCCAAGCACAACAGGGGCAACCAGCGGAGTTTGGCGGACATCGGGCAACCGGGATTCGGACAGATAAGAACCACAGTCTACCTGCCCATGCCGCGCATTCAGCGCGCGCCACTGAACCTGTTCTGACCCTCAGGCCCTGTCATTTCCCGTTCCAGCGTCGTCCCACATCCCATCCACGCGCGGCGTGGATCCATGTGTCGACCAAGGTCGACACCCACCAACAGCAGCACAGAACACCTTTCCCTGGTCGCGGGGAATTGTCGAAGGCGGGGTGGGTCCGGTTGCGGGGGTGTCCGCGGCATGGATGCCGCGGCCAAGCCCCCAGGGATGGGTTCACGGCGTCCCCCGCAACCGGACCCACCCCGCCATCCCACGGATAGTCCGCTTTTGCCGTTGCCGTTGCCGTTGCCGTTGCTGTTGCTGTTGCTGTTGCTGTTGAGGTTGCCGTTGCCGTTGCCGTTGCCCCCGCGGGTGCCGGGCGCAGCCCGGCCGCCCCCCTCCAGCATCCATGTCCGAATATGGCGAGTACTGCCCCCCGGACGCGCCTAGACTGGCGCCATGGATACCGCACTCGCCCTCGACACAGCCGCCTGCGACCGCGCCCGCCTGGCCCGTGATGCGCGCTTCGACGGCGTTTTCTTCACCGCCGTGCGCAGCACCGGCATCTACTGCCGGCCAGTGTGCCCGGCGCCGCCGCCGAAGCCGCGCAACATCACCTATTACCCCACGGCTGCTGCCGCCGCCTCGGCCGGCTATCGTCCCTGCCTGCGCTGCCGCCCCGAACTGGCCCCGCTGGCACAACAGGCACTGGCCGGGCAGGCCGTGCAGCGTGCCCTGGCACTGATCCATGCAGGCTTCCTGCAGGACCAGCCGGTGGCTGACCTGGCTGGGAAGATCGGCCTCAGCGCGCGCCAGCTGCAACGCCTGTTCCTCGAACGGCTGGGCGCAACGCCAGGGCAGATCCACGCGACCCATCGCCTGCTGCTGGCCAAGCAGCTGCTGACCGAAACCACGCTGCCGGTGACCGACGTGGCGCTGGCCGCCGGTTACAACAGCCTGCGCCGCTTCAACACGGCATTCCTGCAGGGCTGCGGCATGGCGCCCACCGCACTGCGCCGCCAACACCATCCACTGGCCGCCGACGATGGCGGGCTGGTGCTGCGCCTGGGCTATCGACCGCCGCTGGATTTCCCGCGGATGCTGGCATTCCTGCGCAAGCGCAGCCTGCCCGGCATCGAGCTGATCGGTGAAGACAGTTACCAGCGCGTACTCGGCACGGCCGAGCGCCCCACCCTGCTGCGGGTCACCGCCGATCCGAAGCGGCCCGAGCTGCGCCTGCAGCTGGGCGCGGTCGACCCGCGCCTGATTCCGGACATCGTGCGCCGCGTGCGTCGCGTGTTCGACCTGGATGCCGACCTGCAGCAGGTGCACGCAGCACTGGGCAACGAACCGTTGCTGGCGCGCGGGATCGAAGAGCGCCCCGGCCTGCGGGTACCGGGCGGCTGGGACGGCTTCGAGGTGGGCGTACGCGCGGTGCTGGGCCAGCAGGTAAGCGTGGCGGCGGCGACCACGTTCGCGCGCCGGCTGGTCGATGCCTACGGTGCGCACCTGCCCGGCATGCCGTCTGAATTCGACCGTCAGTTCCCAGCACCGGACGTACTGGCCGAAGCACCACTGGAATCGATCGGCCTGCCACGCAGCCGCGCCGCCACCGTGCGCGCCCTCGCCGCGGCCTGCGCCAGCGGCCAGCTCGACTTCGGGCCGGGCCAGGCCCTGGAGGATTTCGTCGCCCGCTGCGTGGCACTGCCCGGCATCGGCCCGTGGACGGCGCAGTACATTGCCCTGCGCGGGCTCGGCCAGCCTGATGCCTTTCCCGCCGGTGATCTGGTGTTGCAGCAGGTGCTGGGCCACGCACAGGGCCAGCGCCTCAGCGAACGTGCCACCGAAGCGCGTTCGCAATCGTGGCGCCCATGGCGCGCCTATGCCGTGCTGCATCTGTGGCACCTGTCCGGCACTTTCGTTGGAGAACCCTCATGAACCTGTTGTTCGATCGCTTCGACACACCGATCGGTGAACTGACCATCGCCGGGGATGACAATGGCTTGGCCCACGTTCTGTTCCCGGAAAACCGCCATCCTGCGCGCGGACGCGAGCACTGGCATTACGCACCGGGCGCATTGCCGGAGGCGCGCGAACAGTTGCTGCAGTACCTGCACGGTGAGCGCAGCGATTTCGACCTGGTGCTGGCACCGCATGGCACGCCGTTCCAGCTGCGCGTCTGGCATGCGCTGGCGTTGATTCCCTTCGGCCAGACCTGGAGCTACCTGCAGCTGGCGCAGCAGCTGGGCCAGCCGACGGCGACCCGTGCGGTCGGCGCGGCCAATGGCCGCAATCCGCTGCCGATCGTGCTGCCCTGCCATCGCGTGATCGGCAGCAACGGCACGTTGACGGGCTTTGGCGGCGGGCTGGAAACCAAGGCGGCATTGCTGCGGCTGGAGCAGCGACAGGCGCCGTTGTTTGCATGAGGGTTTGAGGCAGGGCTGCGCCCTGCACCCGCTGCAAGCCAGAGCAACATCAACGTCAAAAGCAGGTTATCCGTGGGTGGGCGGGGCGATGTCGGATTGCGGGGACGCCGTAAACCCGTCCCTGGGGGCTTGGCCGCGGCATCCATGCCGCGGACACCCCGCAATCCGACATCGCCCCACCCCTGACAGGTTCCCGGTGGCCAGTAGATCCACGCCATGCGTGGATGGAAGCATCTGCAATCTGCCGGGAGAAGAGCCCCCTTTTGTTAAAGGGGGCGCGCCGACAGGCGCGGGGAATAGGAAGAATGCGCGGACACGTGGCGCCCAAGGGCGCCACGTGTCTTTGGTACGTCATCGCCGCGGATTATCATGGGCGGATGACATCCGTACGCCTGACCTGCACGCTGGCGCTGCTGCTGCCCTTGGCCGCCTGCACCACCACGCCTTCGCCTTCGACAATCGCCGCGGCAAGCGGCACGAATGCGACCCCGGCCACGCCGCCGAAGCTGCTGCTGATCTCCATCGACGGCCTGCGCGCCGATGCACTGGATCGCGGCCTCACCCCGAACCTGCAGCGGATCATCGAGGGTGGTGTGCGTGCGCGCTGGATGACGCCTTCCTATCCGTCCCTCACCTTCCCCAACCACTACACGCTGGTCACCGGCCTGCGTCCGGACCACCACGGCATCATCAACAACAGCATGGACGACGCTGCGTTGGGGCGCTTCGCGCTGCACGACCGCACTGCGGTGACCAACAGCGGATGGTGGGGCGGCGAACCGATCTGGGTGGGTGCCGAGAAAGTCGGTGTGCGCACCGCCACCACGTCATGGCCGGGCAGCGAAGCCGAGATCCAGGGCACGCGGCCCAGCCAGTGGCGCATGTACGACGCCAAGGAACCCTTGCAACAGCGCGCGCAGACCGTGCTCGACTGGCTGTCGCAGACCGATGCCGATGCGCCGCGCCTGACCACGCTGTACATGGAGCACGTGGACAAGGCCGGCCACAATTTTGGGCCGGAATCCAGGCAGTACATCGATGCGATCGTGCAGGCCGACCGGATCATCGGCCAGGTGCTCGATGGCCTGCAGCAGCACGGCCTGACCGATACCACCAACGTGATCGTGGTCTCCGACCATGGCATGGCGTCGGTGCCGGAGGGCCAGGTGATCGCCCTCGAATCGATGGTTGATCCCACCATCGCGCGCAACGTCAGCCCGGGCCAGTCGGTCGGCTTCGCGCCGGTGGCGGGACGCGAGGCAGAGGCCGAGCGCGCCCTGCTCGGCCGTCACGCACACTACGAATGCTGGAAGAAGGAAAACCTGCCGGCGCGCTGGCACTACGGCACCCATCCGCGCGTGCCGGCAATCGTCTGCCAGATGGATGAGGGCTGGGACGCACTGACACGCGAGAAGATCGCCAAGCGCGAGCATGCCGATCGCGGCTCGCATGGTTACGACAACGCGTTGCCGTCGATGCGCGCGGTGTTCGTGGCCCGTGGCCCTTCATTCCGGCAAGGCCTGGTGATCGACGGTTTCGACAACGTCGACCTCTATCCGCTGCTGGCGCACCTGCTGCAGGTGCCGGAAGCGGCCAACGATGGCAATCCGGAAACGCTGAAGCAGACCCTGCGTTGAATACGTTGTAGAGCCGAGCCCACGCTCGGCTGCATTGCGCCAGCCGAGCATGGGCTCGGCTCTACAAAAACGTGCAAAAAAAAAACGCGGCGCCAGGCGCCGCGTTTTCTTTGGACCGGTCGGTCGGCGAATCAGCCGGCCTTGGCCACTGCCTTCTTGGCCACAGCCTTCTTCGCCGGAGCCTTGGCCACGGTCTTCTTGGCAACCGGGGCGGCGGCGCCTACAGCGACCTTGCTCGCGGTGTGCGAACGGGCGTTGCCGTAGCTGGCGTTGTAGCGCTTGCCCTTGGCGGTCTTGCGGTCACCCTTACCCATGTCATCAACTCCTCAAGTATGAAATCTGGTTACCCCGTTCTGACACGGGTTTGGCGGGACCGTCTTGCTGGACGCCCCCGCGCACGATCGGAAATCCTAGCACGCCGGGCCTAGTGCGCGCAGCTTGCGTCGTGCACGTGCCCGTGATTCAGGCGCAGATTGACCAGATGCGCGATGCCGACCAGCAGCCCGCCCAGGGTCATCACCACTGCATGCGGCACCGCGTTGTGGTGCAGCGGGTCGTACAGCACGCCGGTCCACAAAGCGACCAGGCCGGGAATCAGGAACGCCAGCGCACGCAGCGCGCCGTGCCGCCGATAGCCCCAGACCAGGCTGAACAAGCCCAGCAGGGTCACGAACACCACCAGCGCTTTTTCCACACCGTCACTGAGCCAGAAAGACAGGCCCAGCGAGGGCGCCGCGGCCAGCAGCAGCGGAATCACCGCGCAATGCACCGCGCACAGCATCGAACCGGTGGCGCCGAAGCGATCGAGCAGGTGGCGCAGGCGTGAGGGCAAAGGCATGACTTCCAGCAGGGCGGCGAATCGTTATGGAATAATATAACATCGATCTCCGACCCGCACGGTTTCCCTCCCCCTGTCCCGCCGACGGGATTCGTGCACCACTCGATTGATACATTGTAACAAAGGACCACCCATGCCCTCCCACCACCCTCGTTTCAAGCCGCATTCCCTGGCCCTGGCGCTCGCTGCGCTGCTGCCGTCCGTCGCCTTTGCGGCCTCCGATGATGATTCGCATCGTGACCGCCACCTGACCGAACTGTCCTCGGTGCAGGTCACCGCGTCGCCGCTGCAGGGTGATGCCGAATCGCTGGCGCGCCCGGTTGAAGTGCTGGCCGGTGAGCGCCTGGATGAGCAGAAGGCCGGCACCCTCGGCGACACCGTGGCCAAGCTGCCCGGCGTGCAGAGCACCTTCTTCGGTCCCGGCGTCGGCCGCCCGATCATCCGTGGCCAGGAGGGCCCGCGCGTGGCCGTGCTGTCCAACGGCATGGGCAACATGGACGCTTCCACCGTCAGCGCCGACCACGCCACCAGCATCGAGCCGTTCCTGGCCGACCAGATCGAAGTGCTGAAAGGCCCAGCGACCCTGCTGTTCGGCAGCGGCGCGATCGGCGGCGCGGTGAACGTGGTCGATGGCCGCATCGCGCGCGAACTGCCGGACCGTCCGCTCAGCGGCCGCGCCGAACTGCGCGGCAACTCGGTCAACGACGAGCGCAGCGGCATGTTCCGCCTTGACGGCGTGAGCGGCAACGTCGTGCTGCACGTGGATGGCCTGGTGCGCAATGGCGACGACTTCCGCATTCCCGGCTACGCAGTGATCGACGGCCTGGAAGATCACCACGATGACCACGACCACGCAGGCGAGGAAGGCGAAGAGCCGCGTCGCGGCCGCCTGGACAACAGTTCCATCCGCACCCGCGCTGGTGGCGTCGGCGCCACGTGGCTGGGCGAAGGCGGCTACTTCGGCGTCTCGGCCAGCACCTACCGCACCAACTACGGCATTCCCAACGGCGCCCATGTGCATGCCGACGGCGATGGCCACGACCATGGTCACGACCACGACCATGGCGAGGAGGAGGAAGGTGAAGAGCACGACGTGCGCATCGACATGGTGCAGAACCGCTTCGAGACCAAGGCCGGCATCTACAACCCGGTGTCGTTCCTGAAGAACATCAACGCGCGCGTGGCCTACACCGACTACGAGCACGTGGAACTGGAAGCCGGCACGCCGTCCACCCGCTTCACCAACCGCGGCATCGAAGGCCGCCTGGAAGCGGTGCAGCAGCAGATCGGCGGCTGGGACGGCGCCTTCGGCCTGCAGGTCGGCAACAGCGATTTCGGCGCGAAGGGTGAAGAAGCCTTCGTGCCGGATACCGGCACCAAGAACATCGGCGTGTTCGTGCTGCAGGAAAAGCAGTTCGGTCCGTTCAAGCTGGAACTGGGCGGCCGCCACGACCAGGTCAAGCTGGACCCGACCGGCGACTACCAGCGCCGCAAGTTCGATGCGACCAACCTGTCGGCCGCCGGCATCTGGAAGCTCAACGACGCAGTCGACCTGCGCATCGGCGTGGACAGCTCCGAGCGCGCGCCGACCAATGAAGAGCTGTACGCCGCCGGTGCGCACATCGCCACCCGTTCGCTGGAAATCGGTGATGCCAACCTGAAGACCGAGCGCGGCCAGCGTATTGAGCTGGGCATCCACACCCACAGCGAGCGCCTCGATTTCTCCGCCGCGATCTATCAGACCAAGTTCAAGGACTTCATCTACCTGGCCGACACCGGCGTGACCGAGAGCCTGCCGGTGCGTGCCTGGACCCAGCAGGACGCGGTGTTCAAGGGCGCCGAAGCCGAAGCGCTGGTGCACCTGTTCGAAGGCATTGCCGGCGATTGGGACCTGCGCGTGTTCGGCGATTACGTGCAGGCCAAGCTGGACGGCAACGGCAGCCGCACCCTCGACATCGCCGTGCCGCACGGTGACCACAACCACAACTACAGCGTGGAGCTGGCCAACACCGGCTACCTGCCGCGCATCGCACCGGCCCGTGTCGGCGCCGACCTGCGCTGGGCGAAGGATGGCTGGCGTGCCTCGGTGGGCGCGGTGCGTTACAGCCGGCAGAAGGACGTGGCGCAGAACGAGGAGCCGAGCAGCGGCTACACCCTGGTCGATGCGCATCTGGCCTACCGCTGGGACCGCAGCGACAGCAACAGCTACGAGCTGTTCCTGGACGGCAGCAACCTGACCAACCGCGAAGTGCGTCCGCACACCTCGCTGTTGAAGGATTACTCGCCGCTGCCGGGTCGTGGTGTCGCTTTCGGGATCCGCGCGTTCTTCTGATGGGGCATCCACGCATGGCGTGGATCTACTGGTAAGTGCATCCACGCATGGCGTGGATCTACTGACTTTGACGGCAGCGTACTGTCGTTCTCTCCCGGGGGGCCAGGTTGGCCCCCCGTTTTTTTATGCCATCGACCGACCCTCACGCAAACGTCACAAAGATGTGCGTACGACAACAAGCGGACAATCCCGTCGCCATTCGTCTCTCGCCATCCGGACACGTTTGTCCGAAAATGAAGCCATGACCACCCAACGCGCCGATGCTGCTGCACGCCGAGCCCTCATCCTCGATGCCGCCGACCATGTGTTCGGCCAACATGGCGTTACCGCGCCGCTGGACCTGGTGGTCGAGCGTGCCGAAGTCGGCCGCGCCACCCTGTACCGGAACTTCCCCGACCGCACGGCGCTGATCCAGGCGCTGCTGCAGCGCACGGTCGACCGCATCCGCCGCCAGGTCGAGCAGCTTGGCGACCGCGACGACGCCCTGTTCGAGGTGTTCGAAGGCATGGCCCAGCGCATCGTCGATTCGCCTGCACTGGCCGACTACTGGCGCGCGGTCGATTCGGATGTGCCGGCCATGCGCACCGCACGCGAGACCGTGCGCGACCTGCTGGAAGCGCCCATCGCCCGCGCCAAGGCCGCTGGCCTGTGCCGGCCCGACCTGGAGAAGACGGATATTTCACTGATCTCGGGCATGCTGGGTGCGGCCCTGCGCGGCAAGACCCGCGATGAGCGCGCCCAGTTGGCCGGGCGTGCCCTGCAGCTGCTGCGCGGGGGACTCCAGGGAGCAGCCAGCGGGGAACGCTGATGGTGCAGCCGTACCTCAAGCCGGTGCCGGATTGGGAGGAGCACGAGAAGCCGACCATGCCCGGTTCGGCGTCGATGCCGTGGCACCCACCCTATCGGCGTGCAGCCTATGCACTGGTGTCGCTGCTGGTGGCCATCACCGGCGGCCTTGGCAACGCGCTGGTAACGGCCAACCTGCCCTTCCTGCAGGGGCAACTGTCACTCACTCCCACCCAGGGCAGCTGGCTGGTCGCCGCCTACGCCATGGTGAACGTGACCGCCAACCTGCTGGCCTTCAAGTTCCGCCAGCAGTACGGCATCCGCCTGTTCGCCGAGATCGGCCTGGGACTGTATGCGGCGCTGGCGGTGCTGCATCTGTTCGTGGGCAGCTTCGAGACCACCATGCTGACCCGCGCCGCCAGCGGTTTCGCCGGTGCGGCATGTTCGACGCTGGGTACGCTGTATATGCTGCAGGCACTGCCGCGGCGTTTCACGGGCAACCTGCTGGTGGTCGGCGTTGGCCTGTCGCAGCTGGCGGTGCCGATTGCCTGGATCGTCTCGCCGGGCCTGGTCGATACCGGCCAATGGCACCAGTTGTACTCGTTCGAAGCGGGGCTGGCGCTGTGCGCGTTTGCCGCCGTGGTCGTGCTGAAGCTGCCACCGGGCATCCAGGTCAAGGCCTTCGAACCGCTGGACTTCCTCACCTTCGCCCTGCTCGCGCCCGCCGTCGCCCTGCTGGTGATCGTGCTCGCGCAGGGCTACACGCGCTGGTGGTTGAACACGCCGTGGCTGGGCTGGGCGCTGATCGCCTCCATCGCGCTGACCACCACCGCGCTGATCATCGAACACTACCGGCGTAATCCGCTGCTGCAGATCCGTTGGCTGTCGACCCTGCCGGTGATGCACTTCATCGTCGGCGCCTTCCTGATCCGCTTCCTGACCACCGAACAGTCCTACGGCGTGGTCAACCTGATGCGCACCCTGGGCATGGGGCCGGACCAGATGCGGCCGCTGTTCGTGGTGATCCTCGCCGGCGTGGTCACCGGCATCGCCGGCGCGGCGATCACCTTCGGCCCGAAGCGGCTGATCGCGCAGCTGCTGATGGCGATCCTGCTGCTGGGCGCGGCCGCGTTCTTCGACCAGCACCGCACCAGCATGGATCGACCACACGACTTCTACGTCAGCCAGTTCCTGGCCTCGGTGGGCGCCGGCATGTTCATGGGCCCGCTGATCATGCTCGGCATTTCCGCCGCGCTGAAACAGGGTGTGGACCACATGATCACCTTCCTGGTGACCTTGTCGATCACCCAGACGCTGGGCGGACTGGCTGGCTCGGCAGTGCTGGGAACGTTCCAGCTGCATCGCGAGCAGCTGTATTCCAGCGCCTTGACCAGCCAGCTTGATCCCGCCGACCCGGTGGTGGCACAGCGCCTGCGCATCCAGCAGCAGCTGTACGCAGCGCAGATCACCGACCCGGTGCTGCGCAGCGCACAGGGCAGCGCGCAGCTGGCACAGACCACCCGTCGCGAAGCCAACGTGCGTGGCTTCAATGATGTGTTCACCCTGAGCGGCTGGCTGGCGATCGGTTTCCTGTGCTGGTTGCTGCTGCTGTCGCTGCGTACCGCCGTGCGCAAACAATGGCGCAAGCGCCATCCTTCCTCCTCCGCTGCGGCTGCGACCGCGGCACCGCGCTGAGTCCATCGCCATGCCTCCCGTCCCGCCCCGTCCAGACGACACCGACGCCGCCGAGAACGTCACCCCGCCACCGCCCACCGATGCGGCGCCTGCGGCGACGCCTGCCGCGCCCGCCGCCGCACCGAAGTACTTGAAACCGAGTTCGCGCAGCGTGGTGGTGATGGTGGTGGTGGCGTTGCTGGGCATCGCGCTGATCCTGCGCGCCTGGCATCTGTGGCCATTCACCAGCAGCGTGATGGTGACCGACAACGCCTACGTGCGCGGGCAGATCACGGTGATGGCGCCGCAGGTGAACGGTTACGTGACCGAGGTACTGGTGAAGGACTTCCAGCACGTGAAGCAGGGCGAGCCGCTGCTGCGCATCGACGACCGCATCTATGCGCAGCGGGTGGCACAGGCGCAGGCGACGCTGGACAGCGCGCGCGCGGCCCTGGCCAATTCGGACCAGTCGCAGGCGCAGAACCGCGCGCAGATCGCTTCGGCGCAGGCCACGCTGTCGGCGGGACAGGCCGAGCTGCAGCGCTCGCGCAATGAAGCCAAGCGCTACGAGGAACTGGCGGCGCAGCAGCTGGTATCGATCAACGACCGCGACAAGTTCCGCACCAGCCAGGCCTCGGCACAGGCCAGCGTGCAGCAGTCGCAGGCGCAGATCCGCATCGCCGAGGAGACCCTGGTTTCGACCCAGGTCTCGCGCAAGAGCCTGGAGGCGCAGGTGGAAAGTGCGCAGGCGCAGCTTGAGCTGGCGCGCATCGATCTGGCCAACACGGTGATCCATGCGCCGCGCGATGGCCAGATCAGCGAGGCCAGCGTGCGCGTGGGCCAGTACGTGGCGGCTGGTTCGCAACTGCTGTTCCTGGTGCCGGATGCACTGTGGGTGGTGGCCAACTACAAGGAAGGCCAGACCTGGCAGATGGCGATCGGGCAGCCGGCATCGTTCTCGGTGGATGCGTTCCAGGGCCAGGTGCTGCGCGGACGGGTGGAGCAGATCGCGCCTGCCACCGGATCGGAGTTCAGCGTGCTGCGACCGGACAATGCCAGCGGTAATTTCACCAAGGTGGTGCAGCGGCTGCCGGTGCGAATCTCGATCAACGGGGAGCAGGAACTGGCGGCGCGGTTGCGGCCGGGCATGTCGGTGATCGTGCGGGTGGATACTGCGACGAAGCCGATGGACTAGGCGCGGGCCTGCTTGACTGCGCGGCTTCGTCGAAGACAGCGAACGGCGGAGCCCCTCGTGGCTGATCGTTGCGGTTGGGTTGGTGGGAT
>NZ_QAIJ01000197.1:34331-35621 GCF_003060985.1 Stenotrophomonas sp. HMWF023 | reverse complement strand
CCCTGGGGGCTCGTAGGCGCCATCCATGGCGCCTGCGGTCCCGCCTGCCCCACCCACCCGGCCACGGACAGGGTCCGTGCGCGTCAGCCACGTGAATCAAGAGATGAAAATCAAAAGCAAAAGCGCGCGGCTCCGCTTTTTTGTAGTGTTGAGCCATGCTCGACTGCTTTGCTGCAGGAACAGACGACAACGATGAAGTTCAACGCACTGGCCCGTAAGGCGGCCAAAGGTCCTGCGCCGCTGGAGCATGGCGGTGCGGTCGAGGTGGAAGACCTGATCGGCTTCGTGCTGGAGCATGGCGCCGAAGGTGCGGCCGAGATTGAACGCCTGTGCGCGCTGCATGGCTGGCGCGAGGAGTGCCAGTACAACGGCGATGGCACGCATTTCGCGCCGATGGCGCCTTGGGCAAGGGCCTGTGCGGCTTTCGGCCATGGCGGCGTGGCGGCGATGCCGCCGCTGCTGGATCAGCCGCGCATGGCGACCTATGTGATCGGGGTGCTGGAAGAGGTGCGCAGCGAGGCTTCAGTTGCGGCCCTGCTGGCGTTCTGCGGACAGACCGATTTCAGCCAGGATGACCCAAGGTCAGCGCCGTGGCGGGCGTTGGCTGCGCTGAACGTGCTGCTTTCGTTCGACAAGGGTGTGGCGGTGTCTACGGATATCCGACAGACGTTGCTGCAGCGGGTGCAGCGCGCGTGGGGCCAAGCGCCGACACCGCAACGGCAGTGCCTGGCACTGTATGCCGTGCGCGGCGCACACGTGGCCGAAGCGTTGGACTGGGTGCAGTCGCTGGTGCTTGAGGATGCGGAGTTGATCGCCGCACGCAAGGCAGTGCTGAAGCACCTCAAGGGCCGGACACAGGGTTGAAGATGCCGGCCAGCGGCCGGCACTACCCTTCCGTCAGCCGGCGCAGCGGGCGCAGAGCCCGTGCACTTCCAGCGTCTGTGCCTGCGGCTGGAAGCCGAGTTCCTTGGCCCGCTTCTCCAGCTGGGTCACGATCTCGCGGTCTTCCAGCTCCACTGCGCTGTGGCAGCTGTTGCAGATCAGGAACGGCACCGAATGGGCTGCACTGCTGGGGTGGTGGCAGGCCACGAAGGCATTGACCGATTCCAGCTTGTGCACGAAGCCATTGGCCATCAGGAAATCCAGCGCGCGATACACGGTGGGCGGGGCGTCGGCGCCCACACCCTTGCCGTTGCGCACCCACTCCAGCAGCTCGTAGGCCTTGACCGGCTTGCCGGCCTCGGCGATCAGCTTGAGCACGTTGGCGCGGATCGGGGTCAGGCGCAGCCC
>NZ_QAIJ01000197.1:16403-34311 GCF_003060985.1 Stenotrophomonas sp. HMWF023 | reverse complement strand
CCGCCACGAAATCCGAAGCGTCGTGGACATGGTGGTGCGGGGCCGTACAGGCGGTTTTGGCGGACATGCGCGTTCTCCAGTTCGGGCGTGGGCCGGTGGGCTCAGGCCGTTGCTATCTTGGTGATGGCCACATCGATGCGTTTCAAGGCCTGCTCGCGGCCGGCCAGGTACACGGTATGGGAAATGTCAGGACTGACCTGGGTGCCGGTGATGGCCACGCGCAGCGGCTGGGCGACCTTGCCCATGCCCATTTCCAGCGCCGCAGCTGCATCGTGCAGGGCCACGCCAACAGCCTCGGCAGTCCACTCCGGCAGGGCCGCCAGCAGTTCGCGGGCCTTGCCCAGCGGCAGTTCCGCACCGGCCTTGAAGTGCTTGGCCACGGCCGCTTCATCGTACTCGTTCAGCGGCTGGTACCAGACCACGGCCTTCTCGGCCATTTCCTTCAGGGTCTGCACGCGCTCGCGCAGGGCGATCACCACGTCCACCGGCGCCGGGCCAGCGGCCACGTCCAAGCCCAGCTTCTGCAGCTGGTAGACCAGGTGTGGCGCGATCGCGGCCGGTTCCTCGGTCTTCAGGAAGTGCTGGTTGACCCAGCCCAGCTTGGCCATGTCCAGACGCGAGGCCTTGGAATTGCAGTCCTTCACGTCGAACAGGTCGATCAGTTCCTGGCGGCTGAACAGCTCCTGGTCGCCATGCGACCAGCCCAGCCGGGCCAGGTAGCTCAGCAGCGCGTCGGGCAGGTAACCGGCGTCCTTGTACTGCATCACGTCGGCCGCGCCGGTGCGCTTGGACAGCTTGGCGCCCTGCTCGTCCAGGATCATCGGCATGTGGCCGAACTTCGGCACCGGCGCGCCGATGCCTTCGTACAGGTTGATCTGGCGCGGGGTGTTGTTGATGTGGTCGTCGCCACGGATGACTTCGGAGATCTTCATGTCCCAGTCGTCCACCACCACCGCGAAGTTGTAGGTGGGATAGCCGTCCGGACGGAAGATGACCATGTCATCCAGCTCGCTGTTGGCGATCTCGATGCGACCCTTGATCAGGTCGTCGAACACCACCGTGCCTTCAAGCGGGTTCTTGAAGCGGATGACGCGGTTCGGGTCGTCCCGGTACGGCAGGCCCTGCTCGCGCGCGGCGCCGTTGTAGCGCGGTTTTTCCTGCTTGGCCATCGCGGCCTCGCGCATGGCATCCAGCTCTTCGCGGGTTTCATAGGCGTAGTACGCCTTGCCGTCGGCGATCAGCTGCTCGGCCACTTCCTTGTACCGGGCGACGCGCTCGGTCTGGTAGAAGGGGCCTTCGTCGTAGTCCAGGCCCAGCCACTCCATCGCCTCCAGGATCGCGTCGATAGCACCCTGGGTGCTGCGTTCACGGTCGGTGTCCTCGATGCGCAGCACGAACTCGCCGCCACGATGGCGGGCCTCCAGCCAGCAGTACAGCGCGGTGCGGGCGCCACCGATATGCAGGTAGCCGGTGGGACTGGGGGCGAAGCGGGTGCGGCAGATCATGGAGGGCTCGAGGAACGGGTATCCCCCGATTTTACCAGCCCTCCGCCCCCTGCGGAAAAAGGGGACGGAGGGGATCAAGTCGCTATTCCCCCGCTCCTGCGGGGACGCTGGGGCAGCGGAGGGGAAATACGACCTGATCCCCTCCGTCCCCTTTTCAGGGCTGCGGCTCGGGCTTGCGCGGGAAGGGCTGCTCGCGCATGGCGGCGTGGTAGGCGAAGGAGGCGACGATGGCGGCGGCCTGCTTCAGGTCTTCCGGTTCCGCGTGGTCCCAGGTGTCCAGGTGGCTGTGGTGGACGTTGCTGAAATAGTCCAGCTTGTCCTGGATGAACTGGAAGCCCGGCAGGCCGATGCGGTCGAAGCTGATGTGGTCGGTGCTGCCGGTGTTGCGGGTGGCGACGGTGGTCGCGCCCACGTCATGGAACGGGGCGAGCCAGGCTTCGAAGATCGGCATGGCCGCCAGGTTTTCCTGCGCGTAGATGCCACGGAAGCGACCCGAGCCGTTGTCCATGTTGAAGTAGACCTGGAACTTGCCGTAGTCACGGGTTTTCTGCAGGGCACCGGTCGGTTCGCGCAGCGAGGCAGGCAGCGCCTTCTGCGCCAGATCGGTGGGCTCGGGGAATCGACCGAAGTGCTTGGCCACGTACGCCTGCGAACCGATCAGCCCCTGCTCCTCGCCACTCCACAGCGCAACCCGGATGGTGCGCTTGGGCTTGGCGCCGCTGGCCTTGAGGATGCGCATGGCCTCCATCATCACCGCCACGCCGGCAGCGTTGTCGGCTGCACCGGTGCCGCTGTGCCAGGAATCCAGGTGCGCGCCGATCATCACCACTTCGTCGGGCTTGCTGCTGCCGCGGATCTCGGCCAGCGTGTTGTAGCCGGGCTGGTCGGCCTCGTCGGTGAAGCGTGCGGCCACATCCACGCGCAGGCGCACGCTCTGCTTGGCTTCCAGCGCACGTACCAGCGGATTGAAGTGCTCGGCGATCATCGCCAGTTCGGGAATGCCGACCGACTCGCCAGCTTTGCGCGAGCCGCCACCGGCCACGCGGATGATGCCGTTGTCCCAGCTGCTGATGCTGATCGAGGCCAGCGCGCCCTCTTCGACGAAGAACGCGTTGACCTTCGCCGCCAGCGCCTGCTTCTCCTGGTATTCCTTGACCCGTTTGGCGCGGTCGGCGGCCACGTCCTTGTCCTTGGGCAGGGTGAACTCCTGCAGGCCTTCCAGCGAGGTGGCGTCGTGCCGGTGCGAATCGGCGTCGGTGCCACGCTTGTATTCGCGTGCCTCGCCCAGCAGCAGGATCTTGCCGCGAAGCTTGCCGCGATATTTCTCGATGTCCTCAGGCTTCTTGATGTCCACCTGCAGCAGTTCGCCCTCGACCGGGCCCCTGGTGCCCGGCGTCCACGCCTTGGGCAGGGCATGCAGCGGCTGCACGCGATCGCCCAGCATCTCTACGCTGGCCGACGTGAATTCCCAGCCACGGCCGAATTCGTCGAAGGCTTCGTCGTGGACATTGTCCAGCTTCCATTCGCTGAACTTGCCGCGGGTCCAGGCGTTGGCGCGGCCCATCGCCGGCGAATTGGTCAGGCGTGGCCCGATGCGTTCGGTGAGGTAGCTGAAGGTGTCCATCACCTGCGATTTGTGGAACGCCTGCTGGCGGATCTTGCCGACCATGTCCAGGTCCACCGGCTCGCGCTGCTGCGCCACCGCATTGCCACCCATCGCCAGCGCTACTGCCAGCACGCCCCACTTCAGCACATCGCACCCCTGCCCTTCGGCTCGATCATCAACCGGTCGAGTCTAGCTAGCCAGGGCGCCGGGCCCCCGTCCCATCGGTCATGGGCATCTGGTAGATCCACGCCATGCGTGGATGGGGTCTCCCACCGAAGAGCGGTGAGGACCAAGGTCCTCACCCACCAGAGGCCCAGTAGATCCACGCCATGCGTGGATGGCCCTTCCACCATCACCCCTTCCACCCCAGCCACAGCTGCGCGCGCTCCGGCAACAGCAGCAACCAGTGCCGCTGGTCGATGCTGCTGCAGCCGAACACTGCAGCGTGTTCCGGCCAGTCCACGGGCAGCCCGTCGATGCCGATCTCCGACAATGCCGCCGCCCCGGCCTTCCATGGCCGGTAACGGGGCACCTTGCCCGCGAGCGCGCCGCGTCCGTGCCGTGCCTCCCGCAGCCAGTCCAGCCCACGCCGCTGCAATCCCTCGCAGGTGATGGCGGCCAGCTGGAAGCGGACCAGGCCGGGCGCGATCCGTGCCCCCGGCAACGCCGCCAACACCCCATGCGCCTGCAGCAGCGCATCCACTTCCAGCAGAGCGGGAATGCCCTGTCGTGCCCGTTGCTGCAATCCTTGGCGCCAACCCATGGCGTGCTCCTTACTTCTGCTCGGCCAGGGCGTACCAGTCGACCCGACGGGTCACCCACATCGCCAGCGCGAGGATCACGAACAGCAGCAGCGAGCCCATCAGCAGTGCATTGTTTTCCGACACCAGCAGCCCATACAGCGCGCCGTACAGCACGGTGAGCATCGCGGCGAAACCCAGGCCCCGCTTCCAGTGCCCCAGCACATTGGCCAGGTACACCGCCTGCAGGCCGATGCAGGCCAGCGCGGAGACCAGGTAGGCCTGCCAGAAGGCAATGTGTTCGGACAGGCTGATCAACAGCAGGAAGAAGATCGCCAGCGCCAAGCCGACCATCAGGTACTGCAGCGGGTGGATGCGCAGCGACTTGATCAGCTCGAACAGGATGAAACCAACGAACGTCAGCACCACGAACAGCACGCCGTACTTCGAAGCGCGGTCGGCCTGGGTATAGGTATCGACCGGGTCCACCAGCGAGACCTGCACCGCCTGCGCGTCCAGGTCATCGCCCTCGTGCAGTCGCTGCTGCGCGTCCGATGCCAGCGAGGACACGGCCCAACGTGCATCGAAGCCCTGTGCATCCACACGCCGCTCGTTCGGCAGGAACGCACCGGCAAACGACGGGTGCGGCCAGCTGGAACGCAGCGCGATCTGGTTGTCATCGCCCATCGGCACCACCGACAGGGAACGGCTGCCATCGAGCTGCAGCTCCAGTTCCACGCTGCTGGCCGCCAGGGTGCCTCCGCTGCGGGCGACGCCGGCGATCGGTGCATGCAGCCCACGGCCCAGTGCGGAAGCGCCGGCCACACCCGGCAGCAGCTTGACCTGCTGCCCATCAACCCGAAGGTTCGGCGTACCGACCAGGCCGCGCGCGTCGGACACACCCAGCGCGATGTAGGCCTCGCCATAGGTCGTGCCATCGTGTTCCGGGTAGTCGTCCTCGCTGAAGGTCGCCTTGAGCTGGCCATTCCAGCTGTACACCGGCACCTTGAACAGGCCGACCGAACGCTGGCTTGGCAGCAGCTCGCCGCTGACCTGCAGGGTGGCCGGCGGCTGCAACCAGTAACCCTGGGTGGTCTGCAGCTCGGTCTTCTTGTTGCCCTGCGCATCGACCACTTCCACCTGCTGGCGCTTGGACCAAGGCACCACGCGTACCGGCCCGACCACGCGCTGGGTACCGGCACGGCTTTCGGCCACCCGCGAATAGGCCTCTTCGCGATAGGCGCTGCGCTCGGTGATGACGCTGCGGATCAGGAACAGCGGGATCAGCAGCAGCAGGATCAAGCCGCCGACAATGGCGAACCGCAGCAGCATCTTCAGGGATTTCATCGTCCGTCCTCGTTGGAGAGGACTGCAGGATGGATTGCTGCGGTGAGCAGGGTTTGTGGCGAATTTGAAGCGAGTGTGAAGTCAGCGCCGCGGACGCTGCCCCGGTATCGCCAGCGGCAGCCACAGGCTGGCCACGGTGCCGCCTGCTTCGCGCGGCTGCAGGCTGGCGCGGCCGTCATGCAGGCGCGCCACTTCCTGCACGAAAGGCAGGCCAAGGCCGGAACTGCGGCGGCCGGTGCCGGGTCGGGCCAGCGAATAGAAGCGTTCGAACACGCGCTCGCGTGCGTAATCAGGAATGCCCGCGCCACGGTCGGCAACCTGCAGGCGTACGCCCTGCCCGTCCCGTTGTGCATCCAACTGCACCTGTGCCCCGGGCGGCGAGAACGCAATGGCGTTGTCGATCAGGTTGTGCAGGGCTTGCCGCAGCAGATAACCATCACCCTGCACGCGCAGGTCGGGCACCTGCTCGATATGCAGCTCGACACCGGCGGCCTGCGCGCGTACCTGCGCTGCCGTTGCGGCTTCCTGCAGCAGCGCGGGCAAGGCAATCGGATCACGGGTCTGCAACCAGCCATGCTGCTCGACCTCGGCCAGCGCCAACAGCTTGTCGATGGTTTCGGTCAGCCGCTCCTGCTGGTCGACGATGCTGCGTGCGAAATGCGCGCGGTCGGCGTCGGCCATCGGCTCCTGCAGCAGTTCGGCGGCACCGCGGATCGCCGCCAACGGACTTTTCATCTCGTGGGTCAGCGATTGCACGTACTGCTCGACGTACGCTTTGCCTTCCAGCTTGCGCCGCATCGTCTCCAGTGCCTGGCCAAGCTCGCCGATCTCATCGTTGCGGCGCTTCGGCGGAGGCACCGGCTCACCGGCGCTGACCGCCCGCGCGTAGCGGCTGAGCTGGCCCAGGCCGTTGGTCAGCCACATCGTCACCAGCACGCCCACCAGCGCCGACAGGCCGATCAGCCACGCACCGCGCTCGATGATGGCGCGCTGGCTGGCGGCAATGAACGGATCGATGCTGCGGTTGGGCTGGGCCAGGCTGAGCACGCCGATCAGGGTGCTGCCATCGACCGGGTCGTACACCGGCGCGGCCACGTGCATCACCGTATTGCTGTCATCGCCCGGCGTTTCCGGGCTGGAGCGCGCGCCGTACTCGCCGCGCAGGGTGCGATAGACATCGTTCCAGCGCGAATTGTCGCGGCCCACATCGCGGCCCAGCGAATCGTAGATCACGATGCCTTTGGCGTCGGTGATCGTCACCCGGTAGTCCAGCGCACGCTTGGGGAAGCGCCAGACCATCGCCTTCAGGTCGCGCTGCCGGGCCTTGGCCAAGTTGCGGGTGAAGCTGCCGTTGCGGATGGTGCCGGCCTTGACGTCGGCGGCGGCCATCTCGGCCAGCACGTTGGCCGCATCCACCAGGGTCGATTCCATCGCCTGGCGCACGCCCGGCTTCACTTCGTTGACGAACACGCGCATCACGAAGAACGCGGCGATGCCCACGATCAGGAAGAAGCCCAGGAACAGTTTCAGGACCAGACGCACGCGTCAGACCTCCAGGGCGTAGCCGAGGCCGCGATGGGTGCGGATCGGTTCACCGCTGGCACCGGCCGCACGCAGCTTGGCGCGCAACGTCTTGACGTGGGTGTCGACGGTGCGGTCAGCGCTGTCGGCGGCGCTGTCCCAGCCACGGTCCATCAACTGGGCGCGGCTGAGGATCGCGCCGGGGCGCTGCAGCAGCGCTTCCAGCAACGCATATTCATAGCGGGTCAGGTCCAGCGCATGGCCCTGGAAGCGGATGCGGCGGCCATCGCGATCAATGGCGAAGGCGCCGTGTTCCTGCCAGCCGGTCTCGGCGCCCGGGGTCGCCGGCGCAGGCGTGGCACGCCGCAGGCGGGCGCGCACCCGCGCCACCAGCTCGCGCGGCGAGAACGGCTTGGCCATGTAGTCGTCGGCCCCCAGTTCCAGGCCCAGCACGCGGTCGAGTTCGTCGTTGCGCGCGGTCAGGAAGATCACCGGCACCTGCGCCACCGGCCCTGGCAGGGCCCGCAGCCGGCGGCAGACCTCGAAACCACTGAGGTCCGGCAGGCCCACATCCAGTACCACCAGGTCGATATCGCCGGCCTGCAGCTGCTGCAGCGCCAGCCCGCCCAGCAGACAATGGCTGGCGGCATAGCCTTCGCTGCGCAGCGCATAGAGCACGGTTTCGGCGATGGCCGCTTCGTCTTCGACCACCAGGACATGGGTAACAGGCGCTGTCATGGCGCGCAGCATAGCCGCTGCGGCCCTTGCCCCGTACACTGCCGCCCATGAACTATCGCCACGCCTTCCACGCCGGCAACCACGCCGATGTCCTCAAGCACATCGTGCAGCTGGCCCTGATCGACAGCTTCAAGCGCAAGGACAGCCCGTTCTTCGTGCTCGACACCCACGGCGGTGCCGGCCGCTACCTGCTGGCCAGCGAAGAAAGCCGCAAGACCCTTGAGGCCGAATCCGGGGTCATGCGGCTGATGGCCCAGCCCAAGCTGCCCGAGGTGGTCGAGCGCTACCTGAAGGCGGTGCAGGCCGACAATCCGGTCGGCGCGATGATCGCCTACCCCGGCTCGCCGCTGCTCAGCGCGCAGGCCATGCGCCCGCAGGACCGCATGGCGGTGTGCGAGCTGCAGGAGGACGAAGCCGCGTCGCTGAAGACCCTGTTCGCCCATGACAGCCGCGTCGGCGTACACCCCGGTGACGGCTACGCACTGCTGCGCTCGCTGCTGCCGCCCAAGGCCAACGGCGCCAAGATCGGCCGCGGCCTGGTCCTGATCGACCCGCCCTACGAGGCCCAGGACGCCGAGTACCAGGCGGTCCTCGCGGCACTGGCCGAGACCCTGGCGCGCTGGCCGCAGGCCACCTGTGCGGTCTGGTTCCCGATCAAGCAGCGCCGCACCATCCTGCATTTCCTGCGCAAGGCCGCCGCACTGCCGGTGAAGTCGGCCGTGACCATCGAGTTCCTGGTGCGCCCCGACGACTCGCCGCTGCGCCTCAACGGCAGTGGCATGCTGGTGCTCAATGCCCCCTGGCAGTTCGACCGCGTGGTCGGCCCGGCCCTGCCGGCGCTGCGCCAGCATCTGGGCGAACCCGGTGCCAGCACCCGCCTGGACTGGCTGAAGACGGCCGAATAAGGGCCTTCACGAGGCTGTACAACCGTGAGCCTTTCGTTCACGGAATACAGCCCCGGTGATGACACAATCGATGGACCACCAAGGAATCACCCGGTATGGCCACTCGCAACCGCATGCCGCCCTGGCATGAGATCTTCAAGGCTCCCAGCGGCCACGAGCTGCTGATCCGCCCCATCCGCCCGGAAGATGGCGCGCCGCTGCAGGCCGCCTTCAGCCTGTTCGGGCCGGAAGAAATCCGCGACCGCTTCCTGCAGTCGGTGACCGAGCTGTCGCCGGAAACCACCCAGCGCCTGACCCACCCCAATCCGAAGACCGAGATCACCCTGGTCGCCGCCGAGTCGCTGCCGGCCGGTGAGGCCGTGGTCGGCGCGGTGGCCCGTGCCTCGATCATCCCCGGTACCCGCGAAGCCGAGTACGCGATCCTGATCAGCCGGTTCCTGATCGGCCAGGGCCTGGGCCGCCAGCTGATGCGCAAGCTGGTGAAATGGGGCCGCGGCAAGTACCTGGACCGCCTGTACGGCGATGTCGCCGCCGAGAACGAGCCGATGAAGCAGCTGGCCGCATCGTTGGGCTTCAAGCCGGTACCGCACCCGAACGGGGCCGAAGGCCTGGTGCGGATGGTGCTGGAACTGGACAACTGACGGTAGCGCCGGGCCCTGCCCGGCGATGTTGATCCGACCGCTGCGCTCGCCGGGCATGGCCCGGCGCTACCCCGGTCACGTAACGATCATGGGCCCGGCGGGGGCTTCTGCTAAAATCCGCGGTTCATGTCGCGTACTCCATTCCCCGCCCCGCCGCTGCCACGTGCCGGCCAGCTCCGCGCCTGGTGGCGCGCCCCCGCCTCGCCCACTGCCCTGGCCTGGTATCTGGCCCAGGCAGCGCGCACGCATGATGCCCCGGTACTGGTGGTGGCCCGTGACAATCACGGTGCCAACCAGATCGAAGCGGACCTGCACACCCTGCTGGGAGGCGACCCGAGCCTGCCGGTGGTGGCGTTCCCGGACTGGGAAACGCTGCCCTACGACCGCTTCAGCCCGCACCCGGACATCATTTCGCAGCGCCTGTCGGCCCTGCATCGCCTGCCCACGCTGAAGCGTGGCCTGGTGGTGGTACCCGTGCAGACCCTGCTGCAGCAACTGGCACCCCGCAGCTACGTCATCGGTGGCAGCTTCAATCTTGAAGTCGGCCAGCGCCTGGACCTGGAAGCGGAGAAGCGTCGCCTCGAAAGCGCCGGCTACCGCAACGTGCCGCAGGTGATGGACCCGGGTGACTTCGCGGTGCGTGGCGGCCTGCTTGACGTCTACCCCATGGGCGCCGACGAGCCGCTGCGGGTGGAGCTGCTGGACGAGGACATCGATTCAATCCGTGCGTTCGATCCGGAAAGCCAGCGCTCGCTGGACAAGGTCGAGGCGGTGCACATGCTGCCCGGTCGCGAAGTGCCGATGGACGACGCCAGCATCGCGCGGGTGCTGGCCACCCTGCGCGAGCGCTTCGACGTCGATACCCGCCGCAGTTCGCTGTACCAGGATCTGAAATCAGGCCTGGCCCCGGCCGGCATCGAGTACTACCTGCCGCTGTTCTTCGAGCGTACCGCCACCCTGTTCGACTACCTGCCTGCCGGCAGCCTGCCGGTGGTCTGCGTCGGCGCCGCTGAAGCGGCAGAGACCTTCTGGACGCAGACCGGCGAGCGCTACGAGCAGCGCCGGCATGATGTTGAACGGCCGCTGCTGCCACCGTCTGCGCTGTACCTGTCGCCGGACCTGCTGCGCGAGCGTCTGAACGACGCGCCGCGCATCGAGGTATGGGCTGCCGATCACGCGCGCATCGCCGAGGCGCATGCGCTGGGTGACCAGCCGTTGCCGCCGCTGCCGGTGGCCGCGCGCGAGGCGCCGGCCGGTGACGCACTGAAGTCCTTCCTCGGCCATTACCCCGGCCGGGTGCTGATTGCCGCCGACTCGCCCGGCCGCCGCGAGGCCCTGCTGGAAGTGCTGCAGGCCGCCGAACTGAAGCCGCCGGTGGTCGCCGACCTGCTGTCCTTCCTGGCCAGCGACGAACGCTTCGCCATTGCCGTAGCGCCGCTGGAAGACGGCTTCGCATTGGACGCACCGCACATCGCGGTGCTGACCGAACGCCAGCTGTTCCCCGAGCGCGCGGGCAGCACGCGCCGCACGCGCCGCGCCGGACGTGAGCCGGAAGCGATCATCCGCGATCTCGGTGAGCTGACCGAAGGCGCGCCAATCGTGCACGAAGACCATGGTGTCGGCCGCTATCGCGGACTGATCGCGATGGACGTCGGCGGCATGCCCGGCGAATTCCTGGAAATCGAGTACGCCAAGGGCGACCGGCTGTATGTGCCGGTCGCGCAGCTGCACCTGATCAGCCGCTATTCCGGCGCCTCGGCCGAGACCGCACCCCTGCATTCGCTGGGTGGCGAGCAGTGGAGCAAGGCCAAGCGCAAGGCTGCCGAGAAGGTCCGCGATGTGGCCGCTGAACTGCTGGAGATCCAAGCCCGCCGCCAGGCGCGTGCCGGACTGGCACTGCAGGTGGACCGCGCGATGTACGAGCCGTTCGCCGCCGGCTTCCCGTTCGAGGAAACCCCGGACCAGCTGGCCGCCATCGACGCCACCCTGCGTGACCTGGCCAGCAGCCAGCCGATGGACCGCGTGGTCTGTGGCGATGTGGGCTTCGGCAAGACCGAAGTCGCAGTGCGTGCCGCATTTGCTGCCGCCAGCGCCGGCAAGCAGGTGGCGGTGCTGGTGCCGACCACGCTGCTGGCCGAACAGCATTACCGCAATTTCCGCGACCGCTTCGCCGACTATCCGATGAAGGTCGAAGTGCTGTCGCGCTTCAAGAGCACCAAGGAGATCAAGGCCGAGCTGGAGAAGGTCGCCGCCGGCACCATCGACGTGATCGTCGGCACCCATCGCCTGCTGCAGCCGGACGTGAAGTTCAAGGACCTGGGCATGGTCGTCGTCGACGAAGAGCAGCGCTTCGGCGTGCGCCAGAAGGAGGCGCTGAAGGCACTGCGCGCCAACGTGCACCTGCTGACCCTGACCGCCACGCCGATCCCGCGTACGCTGAACATGGCCATGGCCGGCCTGCGCGATCTGTCGATCATCGCCACCCCGCCGCCGAACCGGTTGGCGGTGCAGACCTTCATCACCCAATGGGACAACGCGCTGCTGCGCGAAGCCTTCCAGCGCGAGCTGGCACGCGGTGGCCAGCTGTATTTCCTGCACAACGACGTGGAAAGCATCGGCCGCATGCAACGCGAGTTGTCCGAGCTGGTGCCCGAAGCGCGCATCGGCATCGCCCATGGGCAGATGCCCGAGCGCGAGCTGGAAAAGGTGATGCTGGACTTCCAGAAGCAGCGCTTCAACGTGCTGCTGTCGACCACGATCATCGAATCGGGCATCGACATCCCCAACGCCAACACCATCATCATCAACCGTGCCGACCGCTTCGGTCTGGCCCAGCTGCATCAGCTGCGTGGCCGCGTCGGTCGTTCGCACCACCGCGCCTATGCATACCTGGTTGTACCCGACCGTCGCTCGATCACGCCCGACGCGGAAAAGCGCCTGGAAGCAATCGCCTCGATGGACGAACTGGGTGCCGGCTTCACCCTGGCCACGCACGATCTGGAAATCCGCGGTGCCGGTGAACTGCTGGGCGAAGACCAGAGCGGGCAGATGGCCGAGGTGGGCTTCAGCCTGTACACCGAGCTGCTGGAACGCGCCGTGCGCAGCATCAAGCAGGGCCATCTGCCCGACATCGATGCCGGCGAAGAAGCGCGTGGCGCCGAGGTCGAGCTGCATGTGCCGGCGCTGATTCCGGACGACTACCTGCCGGACGTGCACACCCGTCTGACGCTGTACAAGCGCATTTCCAGCGCGCGCGACAGCGATGCGCTGCGCGAGCTGCAGGTGGAAATGATTGATCGTTTCGGCCTGCTGCCGGATGCGGCCAAGAACCTGTTCGCCATCGCCGAGCTGAAACTGCAGGCCAGCACGCTGGGCATCCGCAAGCTGGACCTGGGCGAGAACGGTGGCCGCATCGTGTTCGAATCCAAGCCGAACATCGATCCGATGGCGGTGATCCAGCTGATCCAGAAACAACCGAACCTCTATGCCATGGACGGTCCGGACAAGCTGCGCGTCAAGCATCCGCTGCCGCTGCCCGAAGACCGCTTCAATGCCGCACGCGCGCTGCTGTTGACCCTGGCCCTGCGCTGATCGATCTCCAAGGTACCGGTCCGCCGCGGGCGGCAGACCGGTGCCC
Organism: Stenotrophomonas sp. HMWF023; assembly: GCF_003060985.1. Taxonomy (NCBI): domain Bacteria; kingdom Pseudomonadati; phylum Pseudomonadota; class Gammaproteobacteria; order Lysobacterales; family Lysobacteraceae; genus Stenotrophomonas; species Stenotrophomonas sp. HMWF023. The sequence goes on along the minus strand of NZ_QAIJ01000197.1, from coordinate 21,671 downwards.
TTTCCGTTTACTGCGCCCGCGACAAGGAGTGTTGCCGTGAATCGTTTCGCCCCCCTTCTGCTCGCCACCAGCCTGGGCCTGCTGGCCGCCTGCCACAGCAGCATGAGCAACCGTGATTACCTGCACGAAAATGTCGCCAGCTGGAACGGCACGGTCAGCATGGTCGAGCAATGGACCAACGGCCCGAACGGCGAGTCCTTCCATGCATCGCTGCAGGATGGCAAGAGCATGCAGCAGCATCGCTTCGGCCTGAAGAACGCGCACAAGGAAATCGCCGACCGGCTGGTCTTCGTCCAACAGTTCACCCATGGCAAGGACGCCGATGCACTGCACCAGAACCTGCTCGATTCCCTGAAGAGCACCGAACAGATGTTCGCGGTGATGGAACAGCTGGCTGCCCTACCCGATGGCTACAGCGAAGAACAGGTCACCCCGCTGCTGCAGACGCTGGATGAGGCCGTGACCAAAATGGACGAAGACATGCAGACCCTGAGCGACGCGCAGGACGCCTTCGCCAAAGCCCATCGCATCCACCTGCAGACCACCGGCTGAGCCACGCCGCCCCGGTTGCCGATGCCGCCGGGGCGACGTCACGCTGCACGACTGAACGCACGGCCCCACGCGATACCGTCGATGGGCCCCGCGCAACACCGATGCGGGTACCCTATGCGCCGCCCCGGCCCGCTCTCGCGGGCCTTTCCGTTTCCTGCGCGGCTTCGCCGCGCCGCCAGTTCCGATGCCCCTGCCCATACCCCCCGACCTCCTGCACGCGCAGGCCTGCCTGATCGACGCCCTGTCGATGTCGCTGCAGATGCGTGATGCCTATACCCGCCACCACTGCGACCGCGTGGGCCTTCTTGCGCAGCACCTTGCCCTGCATTGCGACCTGGATGAGGAGGCCTGCACGCAGGTCGCTCTGGCCGCGCGCTTTCACGATATCGGCAAGATCGGCATTCCCGACGACGTACTGCTGAGCCCGCGCCGGCACAGCGATGAAGAGCGCGCGATCATGCGCGAGCATCCGGTACGCGGCGAACATATCTTCCTGGCCACCGGTCGCAGCGATGCGGCGCCGGTCGCTCGCCTGATCCGCGCGCACCATGAAGCGTTCGACGGCAGCGGCTACCCTGATGGCCTGCAGGGCGAGAACATCCCGCTGGGCGCACGCATCGTCACCATCGTCGATGCTTACGATGCGATGACCAGTGCACGCCCCTATCGCGCGGCGATGGAGCATGAGAAGGTCCTGCGCATCCTCGATGAACAGGCCGGCGGCCTGATCGACCCCTACGTACTGCAGCGCTTCCACGGCATGCTCAAGCACGAGCCGGCGCTGGTCTGAGCATTCACAAGCCGGGCTGCGCCTCGCTTGCGCAGCCGCGGCAATCCTCGCAAGCTGATGGTCGGCCAAAGACGGTCGCCTGCTTGCGAGGAGCACCACCCATGAAAGGAAACACCCACATCGCCGCACCGCTGGGACTGTTGCTGTTGGCGCTGGCGCCGTTCGCGCAGGCCCAGCAGGAGAGCAACGCGCCCGCTGCCGCCTGCTTGTCGCGCAGCCAGATCACCGCCAGCACCTCGCCCGCCGCCCTGATGAACGCCCTGCCCCGCTGCGTGCAGGATGGGCGCATGCAGGACGCCATCGATCTCTACAACATCGCCGGCGTATTCGCCCATTTCGATCGCCAGCGGGTTGCTGACGAGACGGGACACGGTGCCTACAACGCGCTGAAGGCGATGGCGGGTTCGGCCATGGGCGAGGACAATCTCGGCCGCTTCGACAGCGCGTTGAAGGCGCAGCTGACCCCCGACAAGGCGCCCGCCTATGTCGCTGGCATCTGCACCTTCAGCAAGCGCGTGGGGCCGCCCTCGTATACCCCCACCTACATGCTGGCCCATGGCATGTCCAACTTCACCGGCACGGGTGGCGGCCTGGTGCCAGGCTTCGACCCGACCAGTGCATGGCAGGCAACGTTGTCGCAGTACCTGAAATGCCCGGGCTGAGCCGCAGCCGGTTGTAGTGGTTCCCAATGAAAAGGCCCGGCTTGCGCCGGGCCTTCTGCTTCACGCGTTGCGGGCAATCGGTTACCAGATCACCACGCGCTTGTCGTCTGCGCGCACCATCGCATCACCGGCCTTGCACTGGAACGCAGCGGCATAGGACGGCATGTTCGACGGCGCACCATTGGCACGGAAGTTCGCCGGTGCGTGCGGATCGGTGTTCAGGCGCACGCGCAGCTCACCGTCGGTGAAGTTGCGACGCCACACGGTGGCCCAGTTCATGAAGAAGCGCTGGTCCTGGCTGTGGCCGTCGACTTCGACGTTCGCCTTCGGGTTCTCCTTCAGCGCCATCTGCAGCGCGTCGTAAGCCACGGTCAGGCCACCCAGATCGCCGATGTTCTCGCCCAGGGTCAGCTTGCCCTTCACGAACACGCCCGGCACCGACTCGTAGCCGTCGAACTGTGCGACCAGCTGATCAGTGCGCTCGGTGAAGGCCTTGCGGTCGCTGTCGGTCCACCAGTTGTCGAAGTTGCCGTTGGCGGCGAACTGGCTGCCCGAGTCATCGTAGCCGTGCATCATCTCGTGGCCGATGACCGCACCGATGCCACCGTAGTTCAGCGCCGGATCGGCCTTGGCGTCGAAGAACGGCGCCTGCAGGATCGCCGCCGGGAACACGATCTCGTTCTTGGTGGCGTTGTAGTAGGCATTGACGGTCTGCGGGGTCATGCCCCACTCGGTCTTGTCCACCGGCTTGCCGACCTTGTCCAGCATGTAGCGGTAGTTGAACGCGCGCGCGGCCTGCATGTTGCCCAGGTAGCTGTCACCGTTGGTCTGCAGGCCCGTCCACTCGCGCCACTTGTCCGGGTAACCGATCTTCGGAGTGAAGCTGGCCCACTTCTCCAGCGCCTTCTTCTTGGTTTCCTCGCCCATCCACGGCAGCTGTTCGAGACGAGCCTTCAGCGCCACCGACAGGTTCTGCACCAGGTGCTGCATGGCCACCTTGGATTCGGCCGGGAACACCGCGTCCACGTACAGCTGGCCGAGGGCTTCGCCCATGCCGCCGTTGACCGACTCCAGCACACGCTTCCAGCGCGGCTGCATTTCCTGCTGGCCACGCAGGGTCTTGCCATAGAACTCGAAGTTGGCCTTCTCGAACTGGCTGCTCAGGTACGGCGAGGCATCATCGATGGTGTGGAAGCGCAGGTAGGACTGCCAGGTGGCGGCCGGCACGTCGGCCAGCATCTTGTCCATCTCGCTGAAGAAGCCCGGCTGGGCCAGCGAGAACTTCTGTGCGGCCGGCACCTTCAGGGTGTCGAACAGCGCGGTCCAGCTGAAGTTCGGGGTCAGCTTGTCCGCGTCGGCGGCGCTGAGCGGGTTGTAGCGCTTGGCCGGGTCACGCATCTCGATGCGCGACATCGAGGCCTTGGCCAGGCGGGTCTCGAACGCCATCACCGCCTTGGCCTGTTCGGCAGCCTGCGCGGCGTCAACGCCGGACAGCGTCAGCACCTGCGCGATATAGGCAACGTAGGCGTCGCGGATCTTGGCCTGCGATTCGTCGAAGTAATAGCCCTTCTCCGGCAGGCCGAGGCCGCCCTGGCCGACGTAGGCGATGACGTTGGCCGAATCCTTGTAGTCGGCGTTGGCGAACAGCGAGAACAGCGCGCCCTGGCCCTGCGCCTGGCTGTCGCGCAGGTACTGGGTGATGGCGGCGGTGTCGTTCAGCGCCGTGATCTTGTCCAGCGTCGGCTGCAGCGGCGCCAGGCCGGCGGCCTCGATCTTCGCTTCGTCGTTGCCGGTCTTCCAGATGTCGCCGATCTTGGCTTCCACCGAGCCGGCCTTGGCCTGGCTGGCGGCGGCCTGCTGCACCAGCGCGTGCTGCACTTCCAGCGAGCGCTCGCGCAGGATCTCGAAGCTGCCCCAGGTGGTCTGGTCGCCCGGCACCGGGTTGGCCTTCAGCCACTTGCTGTTGACGAAACCGTTGAGGTCGGCGCATGCAGCAATGGACGGATCCAGATCGGCGCTGTTGAGGCTGATCAGCGCGGTCTTGATCTGCGACTGGTCGAACGCCGGCTTGGCGGCGTCGGCAGCGGGCGCGGTCTCGTTCTTGCCACAGGCGGCGAGCGAGGCGGCGATGGCGATGGTCAGGCCCAGCGGGACCAGATTGCGGACGTTCATGGCGTGTCTCCAACGGCGAATCGTCCAGCGTAGCCGCTGCGGCGATGGCGGGGACCGGCCAAAGGTCACAGGGGAACGTCCCTGGTCGCAATCGGGTAGGTGCGGACCGTTGGTCCGCACACACCCGGCAGAGCAATACCCATCAACGGTGGGTATTTACCGCGCCTTGCCCTGGTTGGCCACGGCTTCAGCAGCCTTGCGTGCCGCTTCCGGGTCACCCAGGTAACGGAACGACTTCACGGTGAGGTCGTCGTTCAACTCGAACAGCAGCGGAATGCCGGTCGGGATGTTCAGCTCGAGGATTTCCTCGCGCGAGACGTTGTTGAGGTACTTGTACAGCGCGCGCAGCGAATTGCCGTGGGCGGTGACCAGCACGGTCTTGCCGTCCTTCAGCTGCGGCGCGATGGCGTCGTGCCAGTACGGCAGCACGCGGTCCAGGGTGGTGGCCAGCGATTCGGTGCCCGGCAGCGCATTGCGGTCCAGTCCCGCGTAGCGACGGTCATGGATCGGGTGGCCCGGATCTTCCAGGTCCATCGCCGGCGGCGGGATGTCGTACGAACGGCGCCACACCTTGACCTGGTCTTCGCCGTGCTTGGCGGCCGTCTCGGCCTTGTCCAGGCCCTGCAGGCCACCGTAGTGGCGCTCGTTGAGGCGCCAGGACTTGTTCACCGGCAGCCAGTCCTGATCAAGCTCGGCCAGCGCACCCTGCAGGGTGTGGATGGCGCGCTTGAGCACGGAGGTGTGGGCGACGTCGAACTGCAGGCCTTCCTCGCGCATCAGGCGGCCGGCGGCAGCCGCTTCCCGGCGCCCCTGCTCGGTCAGGTCGACGTCGACCCAGCCGGTGAAGCGGTTGTCCAGGTTCCACTGGCTCTGGCCATGGCGCAACAGTACGAGTTTACGGGTCACTGCAGGGTCTCCAACGCGAGGAAAGGCAGGTGGCCATTGTAGCCCCGGCGCCCGCTCACCGCGCCGTGGCGGCGTGGATGTCATCCTCTGGCCGATGAATACCGTGATCGACCCCGTGCGCTGGGAAGGCAGCGTCAGCGCCGCCCGCGAGCAGCAGAAGCAGCTGGCCACCCGCGTGCAGCGGCA
>NZ_QAIJ01000197.1:0-16393 GCF_003060985.1 Stenotrophomonas sp. HMWF023 | reverse complement strand
GCTTCGAGGAAGACGGTGCGATCACCCGCGCGGCGGCGGTACTGCTCGACGCGGAGACCCTGCAGCCGGTGGCGCAGGAGATCGCCCGCATCCCCACCGTCATGCCCTACATCCCGGGCCTGCTCAGCTTCCGCGAACTGCCGGCGCTGCTGGCGGCATTGGCGCTGCTGCCGCGAACGCCGGATCTGGTGTTCGTCGATGGCCACGGCATCAGCCATCCGCGCCGCTTGGGCATTGCCGCACACCTGGGCGTGGTGACCGACCTGCCGAGCATCGGCGTGGCCAAGTCGAAGCTGGTCGGCCGCTTCATCGAGCCGGGCGCCGAGGCAGGCGCGCATACGCCGCTGATGGATGGCAGCGAGCAGCTCGGCTGGGTGCTGCGCAGCAAGCTGCGCTGCAAGCCGCTGTTCGTCGCCGGCGGGCATCGGGTCAGTGCCGATACCGCGCTGGCCTGGGTGCAGCGCACGCTGCGCGGCTATCGCCTGCCGGAGCCGACCCGGTTGGCGGATCGGCTGGCCTCGCGACGCGACGAACAGCAGTAGCGCCGGCCACCGCCCGACACACCCGCCTCAGCGATGCACGTGACCGCGATGGCCCTGCGTATCGATCGCTGCATGATCGTGCCCGGCGTGATCGTCATCCTTCGCTGCTGACGGCTGGCCACAGGCTTCACCGCAGTGGTCGGCCTCGATCTGCAGGGTCACGTGCTCGATGCCGAAATCATCGTGCAGGCGATCACCTAGTTCGCGACGAAGGCGATCGGCATCGTCGCCTTCGCGCATCACGATGTGTGCGGTCAGTGCCGGCGTGCTGGACGCCAGCGCCCATACGTGCAGGTCATGCACGTCCAGCACCGCGTCATGGTCGGACAGGCGGTCGCGCACCTTGGCCACGTCCATGCCCTTGGGCACACCTTCCAGCAATACGTTGATGGCTTCGCGCATCAGCACATACGTACGTGGCAGCACCCACAGACCGATCAGCACGGCCAGGATCGGGTCGATCGGCTTCCAGCCGGTCCATTGGATCAGCAGCGCACCGGCAATCACCGCCACCGAGCCGAGCATGTCGGCCCACACTTCGAGGTAGGCCCCCTTCACGTTGAGGCTCTCGCCGCTGCCGGCCTGCAGCAGGCGCATGGAAATCATGTTGATCACCAACCCGGCCGCGGCAATCACCAGCATGCCGGTGGAGGCGATCTCCTGCGGCTGGCGGAAGCGACCGATGGCTTCCCACAGGATGTAGCCGGCGACCACGAACAGCATGGCGCCATTGATCATCGCGCCCAGTGCTTCAAGGCGCGCATAACCATAGGTGCGGCGTGCATCCGGCGGACGCCGGCTCAGCCGCACGGCCACCAGCGCGATCATCAGCGCCAGGGTGTCGGTGGCCATGTGCGCGGCATCGGACAGCAGCGCCAGGCTGTTGGTCCAGAACGCACCGACCACCTCCACCACAAGGAAGGTGGAGGTCAGGCCGAGCGCCCACCACAAGGGCTTCTCGTGGCGGATCTCGGATGGCAGGTGATCGTGGTCGTGACCCATGGCAACAGCTCCTTTGCGATGGAGGCAGGCTACGCCGGCGGGCGTTGGGAAACTATCACGGTGTTTATAACATTGCAGGCGTGCACGGCCGATGCCGCCGGGCATGGCCCGGCGCTACCGGTGTGACATGCCCGCCTCCGGTAGCGCCAGGCCATGCCTGGCGAGCGCATCGCATCAGAACCCGAAACGCAGGCTGGCCCAGTAAGCGCGGCCTGGTTCGTTGTACGTCGCCGCACCGGCATCGCTGCTGTTGGCCTCGCGGAACAGGCGCTTGTCGGCCAGGTTGTTGACGCCGAAGCCCACGCTGACCGTATCGGTCACCTTGTAGCGCGCGCTCACACCCCAGACGTTGTACGCGCCGCGGGTCTGCAGCACCGTGGACGCATCGCAGTTGGCCGTGCAGCGCGGATCGTTGTTGATGTTGGCCGTAGCCGGTTCCTGCTTGCCGTAGAAGGTGCCGGTCAGCAGCAGCGAGAGCTGCTCGGTGGCCTGCCAGTCCAGCATGGTGTTGACGGTGTACTTGGGAATCACCGACAGCGGCTGGCCGGTGCTCTTGTTTTCGTTCTCCACCATGTAGGTGAAGTTGTTGCTCCACTTCAGGCGGTCGCCCTGCTCGCCCAGCAGCGGAATCACCAGGTTGCCCTCAAGCCCCTGCACGATGGCCTTCGGTGCGTTCTCCCAGCGGAAGATGCGGCCCTTGCTGTCGGCCGTCAGGCCGATCTGGGTGTAACCGGCCTGGATCTTGTCCTTGTAGTCGTTGTGGAAGTAGGTCAACGAGGCCTGCCAGCCGCTCTGCGGTGCCCACTCCACGCCCAGTTCCTTGTTCAAACTGGTCTCTGCCTTGAGATCCGCATTGCCCTGCATGTAGCAACCGGCACCCAGGCTCGGCAATGCGTTCGGGCAGCCATTGCCACGGGTGTAATACAGATAGTCCGGGTTGGACTGGTACAGGTTCGGCGCCTTGAACGCGCGCGCGATGCCGCCCTTCACCACCCAATCACTGTTGAGCCGGAACTGCGCGTTGAGGCTCGGGCTGGTGTTGTTGCCGAACTGGCTGTGATGGTCGAAACGCAGGCCCGGGGTCACGATCCAGCGCTCGCCCAGGTAGATGTTGTCTTCCACGTAGACGGCGGTGGTCTGTGCATCGGACTTGCCGCGTGCGCGGTCGGCCGAAAGGCCAGGAATGCCACCACCGCTGCTGCTGGACTGGCTCATGGAATACGGATCGGTCAGCCGGCTGTCGAGGTATTCGAAACCGAGCGTCCACACGTTCTCGGCGCCGCCGAGGGTGGTCGGGAAGCTGACTTCGCCGTCCAGCTGGTAGTTGCGCAGGCGCGAGGTCGACCAGTCAGCGCCATTGAAGCTGCCTTCCGGGCCACCGGCCAGGCCTTCGTTGATGCGCGAATTGTTGACCCCTTCCACCGCTGCGGTCAGCCGCGAGCTGACATCGCCCCAGCGTCCGCGATGGGTGATCGCGCCGGTGGTGCGGTACATGCGGTTGGTCTCGGCCTGCTGCTCGGCCAGCGCACCGAGATCGACGCCGGTGGAGGTGCCGGTGTTGCTGACCGCACGGTCGCCGGCATAGATGTTGCCCTGGCGGCTGGTGCCGGCCTCGAATTCGACCACCTGGTTGGCGGTCACGTCCCAACGCAGCAGCGCGTTGACATCGCGGTTCTTGACGCCCTCGCGGCCTGCCGGCGGTACCGCATTGGCGCCGGTGGCGAAGTTGCGGTTGAGATCCAGCGAATCGGCATCGGTCTTGTTGAGGTTGCCGTACAGCCGGAACGACAGCGTGTCGGTCATCGGCCCGCTCAGCTGCAGGCCGACGCGCTCGCTGCTACCCTCGGCACTGTGTTCGGGTACCAGGCCGTACAGATCAACCGCGCCGGTCAGGTCGCCGGTCGGGCGCTTGGTGATGATGTTGACCACGCCACCGGATGCACCCGAGCCATAGCGCGCCGCCGCCGGGCCGCGCAGCACTTCGATGCGTTCGATCATTTCCGCCGGCACCCAGTTGGTATCGCCGCGCGTGTTGCGCTCGCCACTGCGGCCCATGCGCACCGCGTCGCGTGCGCCCACGCGCTTGCCGTCGATCAGGATCAGGGTATTTTCCGGGCCCATGCCGCGCAGATCGATCTGCCGGTTGTTGCCGTACTGGCCCGACGCGCTGTTGCCGGTCAGATTGACGCCGGGCATCGTACGCAGCAGTTCGGCGATGTCGTTGACCGGCGGTCGCTTGGCGATGTCTTCAGCGGTGATGGTGGAGGTGCCCAGCGCCTGCCGCGCGATCTGCGACGCGGTGACATGCACGGTATCGATATCGGTGGCATCGGTTTCCGCATGCGCGGTAGCCGCAGCGCCGGCCAGCAGCGCGGCGACGGCGAGCGCCAGCGGGCGCGGTGAAAGAGTGTTTGCAGGCATGTTCTGGACCTTCTGGCAGGGCAGCGGAAGCCTCTGGCATAGGGCACGAGGCGGCGACGGGGGAGGCGGAACGATCGCTGCGGGATGCCCGCAGGTCGGTTCCTGACGTCATTTTTCCACAAATGCGAGTGATTCTCAAATGCGTCAACGCATTGCGACATCTGCCGGCATGTGCTCTGCCCGGGTTTTTCGGCCTGCATGGCGCTTAAACTGGACGGCTTACCTGCCATCAACCGTCGACAGCTGCGGCCGATACCGTGGTCTGTTGTGCGCCGCTAGAGATCGACGTGGATACACCCCAACTGGACGAAGCCAGCCAACCGCTGGCCCAGGCCTGGCAGCAGTGCCTGCTGCAGGCCGGCCCCGCCGCTGCCGCACTGCTGCATGCCGTGGCCGCCGACGCACCGCCAATGCTGGCGCAGCGCTTCTACGAGGTGCTGCTGCAGGACACCCGTGCACGCCGCTTCCTGTCCCATGAACAGGTCAAGCAGCGCCTGCAACCGGCGATGCAGCGTTGGCTGGCCCAGCTGCTGACCACCGATGCTGATGGAGTTGCCGCTACGGTCGCCGCACAGCGGGTGATCGGCGATGTGCATGCACGGGTCGGTATTCCGGTTGACTTGGTGGCACGCGGTGCACGCGTGCTCAAGCACGAACTGTTCGTGCGCCTGCGCGCCGATGCCCAAGACAACGACACCGCTTTCGCCGCCATTGATTGCCTCAGCGCGATCATGGACATCGCCATGGAGGGCATGACCCTGGCCTACACGCACGCCCGGGAACGCTCATCGCGCACCGATGCAGCGTACCGGCTGTTCTCGCTGGTGCAGAACGTCAGCACCGAGCGCGAGCGCCAGCGCGCCCTGCTGCTGGATTGGGAAAACAGCCTGCTGTACACCCTCGCCGGCCATGCGACAGGCGCCGACAACGCCAGTCTGGCGACCTCGGAGTTCAGCCTGTGGTTCACCCACAAGGGTATTCCCAGCTTCGGCGAAAGCAGCGAGACACAGCAGGTCGGCCAGCTGATGGCACGCATCGACAGCAGTCTGCAGCGCGCCACGGATGAAGATCCGGCACGACGTCTGGCCGCCCTGCCGGCGATCCGCGAAGACCTCGCCACCATCCGCAACCTGATGACCCTGCTGTTCGAACGCATCGGCGAACTGGATGCGGGCAGCGATGCGTTGACCAACCTGCTCAACCGGCGCTTCCTGCCGACCGTGCTGCGCCGTGAGATCGAATTGTCCACGCGCAACCACACGCCATTCTCGCTGCTGTTGCTGGATCTGGATCATTTCAAGGCGATCAACGATGGCCACGGCCACGACGCCGGCGACCGCGCGCTGCAGCACGTTTCTGCCCTGCTCGGCCAGCAGACCCGAGGCAGCGACTACCTGTTCCGCTATGGCGGCGAGGAATTCGTGGTGGTGCTGGTGGCGGCGAGCGAGTCGCAGGCGGAGGTGATTGCCGAAAGCCTGCGTCGGCAGATCGCACAATCGCCGATCTCCCTGCCCAATGGACAGACGTTGGGCCTGACCGCCAGCATCGGCGTGGCCGGACACGATGGGCATCCCGATTACGAGCGGCTGATGGCGCGCGCCGACGCGGCGATGTACGCCGCCAAGCGACAGGGCCGCAACCGCGTGGTGGTGGCCGACGAAGCGTTGCCGGAGGCGCCCGGGCGACGCGCGTTGCAACGTTGAGCCTGCTGCGCGCGCGGTGTGGCGTCGAACAGCGTTGGCTTTACAGAGCGGGGTTTCGCGGAATGCGCCACGCCGCCCACCACGCCAGGCCCAGCACGGCGATTCCCGCCCCCAGCGCGCATACCGCCGGCCACCCGTAGCGCGCCTGCATCCAGGTGCCTGCGGCAGCGCCCGCACCGCTGCCCACCGCATAGAACAGCATGTACAGCGCCACCAGGCGCCCATGCTGTTCGGCCGGCGCACGCAGCAGCAGTGCCTGGTTGGACACGTGCAACGCCTGCCCGCCCAGGTCCAGCACCACCACGCCCAGCAGCAACAGCGCCAGCGACTGCGGCAGGCCCAGCAATGGCGCCCAGGCGACCAGCATCAGCAGCAGCGCGCCCATGCTCACCCGGTGGGCAAAGCCACGATCCATCCAGTGCCCGACCCTTGCTGCCAGCAGCGCGCCGATGATGCCAGCCAGGCCCAGCGCGCCGATGCCAGCAGTCGACCAGCTCAGGGGCGGCGCTGACAACGGCAGTGGCATCGCCGCCCAGAACACATTGAGACCGGCAAACAACAGCAGTGCCAAGGGCCCACGTTCGCGCAGTGCCCGATCCTGCAGCAGCATCTGGACCATGGAGCGCAGCAGCTCGCGCCACGCCGGCGGCATTGCAGGCACCGGCACGTGCGGCAGCCGCCGCCACAGCAGAAGTGCCAGCGCTGCCATCAACAGTGCCGACAGCAGGTACACCGCGCGCCATCCCGCCACGGCGGCGACCGCCCCGGACACCACGCGTGCCGACAGCAGGCCGATGAACACGCCGCCCTGGACCATGCCAACCACCCGCCCACGTTGCTCCGGTGCAGCCAGATTGGCGGCGTAGGCAATCAGCCCCTGGGTCAGCGCCGTACCCAGCAGCCCCGCCAGCAGCATGCCCGACAGCAACCACGCGGTGCTGCGGGCGGCGGCCAGCCATAGCAGCGCCACCACCAGCGCCAGCAATTGCACCCGCAGCAGTCGGCGACGGTCGCCACGGTCGGCCAGCGGCAGCAACCCGAGCAGGGCCAGCACGCTGCCGGCCTGGGTGGCAGCCAGCAGTGCACCGGCCACCGCGGCATCCAGGGCGAAATCGTGGGCCAGGCGCTCCAGCAGCGGCTGCGCGAAATAGACGTTGGCCACGCTGGCACCGGCAGCAATGGCGAGAAGGCCCAACAACGGGCGTGACAGCGAAGGCATCATCATCGTGGTTGCAATTTGAAACTACGTGCACGGTAACGTCACTGGTTTTAAACTGCAACCACAATCAAGGACCTCCCCCATGCACGCCAACAGCCCCTGCCCCGTGGCCCGCAGCGCCGATCTGCTTGGCGATCGCTGGGCATTGCTGATCATCCGCGACGCCTTCGATGGCGTCAGCCGCTTCGGCGATTTCCAGCGCAGCCTGGGCGCGGCGCGCAACATCCTCAGCGATCGCCTGCGGCGACTGGTCGAGGCGGGGCTGCTGGTGCAGCAGCCTGCCGCTGATGGCAGCGCGTACCAGGACTATGTACTGACCGCGGCCGGCCAGGACCTGTTCCCGCTGCTGGTCGCCCTGCGCCAATGGGGAGAACGGCATCGCTTCGCTGCAGGCGAGGCACACTCGCAGCTGATCGAATCCAGCAGCCGCCGGCCGCTGCCCTACATGCAACCCCACGGACGCGATGGCCAGCCGCTGCATGCCGCCGATACCCGCGTACGCAAGCTCAAGGAAGAAGGCGGCCGGGCCTGATCCGCCCGTTCACGCACACCGTCGACGTCCCCGGGCAGTTAGCATCGCTGGTCTCCTGCCGCTGAATACCGCCGATGCCGAACTACGCCCGAACCGTTTCGATCCTGCTGCCGCTGGCCTTGCTGCTGGCCGCACCACTGGCCTCGGCCCGCGACGTGGCAGCACCCGCAGAACACGTCGACAGCGATGGTCCTTACGTGTTCCGTGAAGGCGCGCAGCTGAAAGCGCAGTGGATCTGCCAGGACCAGGTGGAAACCCATACCGTGCACGCCGGCAGCGAGGGCGCGGACGTTGCCGCGCACTGCGGCTACCCGCATGCGGTACATGTGCTGCCGCCGAATGCGCCGTCGGTATCCGTGCTGCCGGCGGTGCCGCGCATCGTCGCGGTGTCCGACATCCACGGCCAGTACGAGCTGCTGGTCCGCCTGCTGCGCGCCAACCGGGTGATCGACGCGCAGGACCGCTGGGCACTGGGCACGGACACGCTGGTGATCGCGGGCGACGTGTTCGATCGCGGCCCACAGGTGACCGAAGCGTTCTGGCTGCTGTACGGCCTGCAGCAGCAGGCGGCGGCCGCCGGTGGTGCGGTGCATTTCGTGCTCGGCAACCACGAGACCATGGTGCTCTACGACGACCTGCGCTACGTCAACCCGAAGTACCTGCGCAGCGCACAGCTGCTCGGCCGCAGCTATCCGCAGCTGTATGGTGCCGACTCGGTGATCGGCCAGTGGCTGCGCACGCGCCCGGTGCTGCTGCAGATCGGCGACACCCTGTTCCTGCACGGCGGCATCTCGCCCGATGCCGTGCAGATGGCATTGGACCCGGCCCACACCAACGCCGCCTACCAGGCCTCGCTGGGCATTCCCAAGGCCGAGGTGAAGGCAGACCCTGCCACTGCACCGCTGTACGACGGCAAGACCAGCCCGATCTGGTACCGCGGCTACTTCGACGGACGCCTGGACACCCAGGGCGTGCAGGCGGTGCTCGACCGCCTCCAGCTCAAGCGCATCGTGGTCGGCCACACGTCCATGCCACACGTCAGCAGCTTCCACGACGACCGCGTGATCGCCATCGACAGCAGCATCAAGAACGGGGAGAACGGCGAACTGCTGTTCATCGAGGACGGCAAGCTCAGTCGCGGCCTGCTGGACGGTTCGCGGGTGCCACTGGCCAAGGGCGAGCCCGGCCTGCAGGACTGAACGAAGGGCCAGCGCCGGGCCGGCCCAGGCACCCCACGCCCGCCACCTGCACCCGGTTTGCCGCTACCCTCGGCAGCCGAGAGGCCCGCCCTGTCCAGCGGGCGGCCCATCCGCCCCCAGGAGCCCCGCGCATGCGCGTTCTCATCGCAGAAGACGACCCCGATATCGCCTCCGGCCTGTGCGCCTCGATGCGCCGGCAGGGCCACGTGGTCGACCACGTGGACAACGGCGCGCATGCCGATGCCGCACTGAACTCCACCCAGTACGCACTGCTGGTGCTGGATCTTGGCCTGCCCCAGCTGGATGGCCGCGACGTGCTGCAACGGTTGCGCCAGCGTGGTGATGGCCTGGCCGTGCTGGTGGTCACCGCACGCGATGGCCTGGCCGAGCGCGTGCGCGTGCTCGACCTGGGGGCCGACGACTACCTGGTCAAACCCTTTGCGCTGGACGAATTCGAAGCGCGCGTGCGCGCGCAGCTGCGCCGGGTCACCAGCAACGGCAACCCCGACCTGCGCATCGGCCGGCTGCGCCTGGACCTGACCGGGCACCGGGTGTGGATAGACGAGCAGACGCTGGAGCTGACCGCGCGCGAATTCGGCCTGCTGTCCGCCCTGGCGGTGCGTGCCGAGCGCATCGTCTCCCGTGCGCAGCTGGTGGAGGCCCTGTGCGACTGGGGCCAGGACCTGACCGACAATGGCCTGGACATCGCACTGCATCGCCTGCGCCGCAAGCTGCAGCCGGGCGGCATGGGCATCCGCACGGTGCGCGGGCTGGGCTACATGCTGGAAGACGCCGGCGCGTGATCAGCGGACCGCCCAGCCTGCGACGGCGTCTGCTCGCGTTCCTGGCGCTGCCGATGCTGGGCCTGCTGACCTTCAACACGCTGCTGGCCTACTACGTGGCGCTGGACTACTCCAACCGCATCCACGACCGCAACCTGACCGACGACACCGTATCGTTCGCGCAGATGCTCAGCACCATGCCGGTCAGCAGCGATCTGTCCCCGCAGGCACGTTTCCTCATCGAGTACGACCCCGACGGTCACCGCTACTTCAACGTCGACAGCAGCCGCCTGGGCACCATCGCCGGCAACGCCGATTTCACTGCATACGCACCGTCGCAGGACTGCAGCGGCACGCACCCGGCGCTGTACGAAGGTGAATTGAACGGCCAGCAGGTGCGCATGTCGACGGTCTGCACTCAGGCGATGAACGATCCGCAGGACCAGCTGGCGGTGACCGTGGCCGAAAGCATGGCCGACCGCCGCCAGCGTGCGCGCGAGATCCTGATGATCGTCATTCCACTGATGGCCATGCTGGCCCTGGGAATGGCGGCGCTGGTCTGGTTCGGCGTCACCCACGGCCTGCGTATCCTGACGCCGCTGACCTCGCGCCTGGCCCAGCGCCGCGGCGAGCTGGCACCGATTTCCGATGCCGACGTGCCCGAGGAAATCCAGCCCCTGATCAGCACCATCGATGGCCTGTTCGCGCGGCAGGCGGAAATGATCACGCTGCAGAACCGCTTCATTGCCGATGCCGCCCACCAGTTGCGCTCGCCGCTGGCGGGCATGGCACTGCACGTGGACCAGGCACTGGCCCACGGCGATCCGGAGACGGTACGCGAAGCGCTGCAGAACATCCGCCGGCTCAACCAGCGGACCGCCCGCGTCAGCACCCAGCTGCTGGCGTTGAGCCGTGCCCAGACCGTGCCGGAGACGGTGGAGGCGCTGGACCTGTCCGAACTGGTGCCGCAATGGGTGGGCATGCGCGTGCCCGAAGCGATCCGCGATGGCATCGACCTGGGCTACCTGGGTCCGCAGCAGCCGGTGCGGATACTGGGCAACGGCGCACTGCTGCACGAGGCGCTGGACAATCTGATCGACAACGCCCTGCGCTACGCCGGCGTGGATGCGACCGTCACGGTGGGCGTGCAGACCCTGGACGACAACGATGTCGAGCTGTACGTCGAAGACAACGGCCCGGGCGTACCCGAGGACGTGATGTCGCGGCTGGGGGAACGCTTCTTCCGCGCGCCCGGCACTGCCGCCAGCGGCACCGGCCTGGGCCTGGCCATCGCCCATGAGGCCGTCGAGCATCTGGGCGGGCGCCTGGGTTACCTCAACCGTCCCGGTGGCGGCCTGAAGGTCTCCATCACCATACCGTTGCTGAAGGGCCCTTGATCCAGCCGGGCCGTTGAAAGGTTGCCGAAAATCGCGCTTGCGATGCTGACCTTCCCGACTGCCGCGCTGGAGCCGACTGGTGTCCGCATCCCATGAGTTCTTTCTTCCCGGTGGCCCGCAGGGTGTCCTGCTGATCCATGGCCTGACCGGCACGCCGGCCGAGATGCGCATGCTGGGCAAAGGCCTGAACAACGCAGGCTTCAGCGTGCACGGTGTGCAGCTGCCGGGCCACTGCGGCAGCGTCGAGGACCTGCTGCAGACCCGCTGGGAAGAGTGGTACCAGGGCGTGGAAGATGCGGCGGCGAACCTGCGCGGCAAGGTCGACCAGTTGTTCGTCGGCGGGCTGTCGATGGGTGCGGTGCTGGCGCTGGCACTGGCCGCGCGCCGGCCGGACTGGGTCTCCGGCGTGGGCGTGTACGGTGCCACCTTCCGCTACGACGGCTGGAATATTCCGGCGGTTGCGCGCTTCTCGTTCCTGCTGCCGTGGTTCAAACGCCTGGGCATCGGCCGCGACCGCATGTTCATGGAAGAGCCGCCGTATGGCCTGCGCGACGAGCGCCTGCGCGCGCAGGTAAGCGCCGCCATGCTGTCCGGTGACAGTGCCGCCGCCGGCCTGCCGGGCAATCCGTGGCATGCGTTGGCCGAAATGCGTGCACTGAGCACCTGGACGCGCCGTCACCTGCACCAGGTCACGGCACCGTGCCTGGTGATGCACGCCCGCGAGGACGACGTGGCCAGCATGGGCAATGCCGAACTGGTCATCTCGCGCGTCAGCGGACCGACCGAGCTGGTGGTGCTGGAAGACAGCTACCACATGATCACCATCGATCGCGAACGGCGCGAGGTGATCCGCCGCAGCGCACGCTTCTTCAGCGACATCGGCGAACGTGCGGGCGTGCTGCAGGCGGTCGCCTGAGATGGGATCGCTTGCCACCCTGCTGTGGCTGGTCAACGTGGTGCTCGACACCGGCGGCCAGTTGGCCTTCAAGGCTGCCGCCAGCGACCCGCAGGACGGCGAAGGCCTGCAGCGCTGGAAACACATGTTCGGCCGTCCCTGGCTGTGGCTGGGCATCGCCTGCTACGTGCTTGAATTCGTCGCCTGGATCGCGTTCCTGTCGCTGGTCCCGTTGTCGCAGGGCGTACTGCTCGGCTCGATCAACATCGTCGCGTTGATGGTTGCCGGCCGCCTCCTGTTCCGCGAGCGGCTGACGCCGTTGCGGGTGACCGGCATGCTGCTGGTCAGCGCCGGTGTTGCCGTGGTCGGAGCCGGAACATGAGGCGGCTGTACCTGGTCGGTTTCCCATTGCTGATGGCCTTCGACACCCTGGCCCAGCTGTGCTTCAAATATGCCGGCGACGCCGCGCTGCCGGTCGAGGCCAACACCGCGTGGCTGCTGCGCGTGCTGTCGCAGCCCTGGGTGTACGGCGCGATGCTTGGTTACGTCGGCGCGTTCTTCACCTGGATGAGTCTGCTGCGGCATGCGCCAATCGGCCCTGCATTCGCCGCTTCTCATCTGGAAGTGATCAGCGTGCTGCTGCTGTCGGCGTGGCTGCTGCACGAACCGTTGACGCTGCATCACCTGATCGGTGCGGTGCTGATCGTGGGCGGCATCATCTGCCTGGGTCGTGCCGAAGCAGATGATCCGCACGCTGCAACCGAACCATCCCCGTGAGCCTGCTGTCGCGCGAGTTGCCGCCCACAGCCGGCCTGCCGCTGCAGGCCGGCGATTTCCTTCCCGGCGGCGGTGACCTGTGCGCGATTCTCGCCGAGCAGCTGGGCACGCCGCCGCTGCAGCTGACCTGCTCGGGCACCCACGCCCTGCTGATCGCCCTGCGCACCCTGCGCAGGCGCGCGCCGCAACGCGATACGGTGATCCTGCCGGCGTATACCTGTCCGCTGGTACCGATTGCCGTGCACAGCCTCGGCCTGCGCATACAGCTGTGCGATACCCGCCGCGACCATTTCGATTTCGACCCGGCAGCACTGCAGGCCGCCGCCGACGCACGCACACTGGCGATCATTCCCACGCATCTGGGCGGGCGCATCGCCGATGTCGATCGCGCATGTGCGATCGCGCACCGCGTCGGCGCATGGGTGATCGAGGACGCTGCGCAGGCACTGGGGGCACGCGTGGCTGGCAACAGCGTCGGCCTGCGCGGCGATATCGGTTTCTTCAGCCTGGCCGCCGGCAAGGGCCTGAGCCTGCATGAGGGCGGACTGCTGCTGACGCATGACGAAGAACTGCGTACGGCAATGATCGGGCAGGCCGCAGGACACACGCCCTTCAGCCTGCGCTGGGAGCTGACCCGCAGCCTGCAACTGTTGGGCCTGGCAGCCTGCTACCGCCCTTCCCTGCTGTCGCTGGTGTATGGAAACCCGTTGCGGCGTGCCCTGCGCAGCGGCGACCTGGAAGCTGCGGTGGGTGATGTGTTTCCGTTGGACATTCCGCAGCATCGCGTCAGCCGTTGGCGGCAGAACGTCGGTGCACGCGCAGCACAGCGCCTGCCCGCCTTCCTGCAGGCGGCCCGCCTGCGTGCGCTGCAGCTGCGCGTGCAGCTGGAGTCGCTGCCTGCCGTTGAAGTGGTGGACGGAATGCCTGGCACCCTTGGCACCTGGCCGATGCTGATGCTGCTGCTGCCGAGCGAACGTGCGCGTGATAAAGCGCTGTCCGCGCTGTGGCAGCACGGCCTCGGTGTCAGCCGCATGTTCATCCATGCCCTGCCGGACTACGCCTATCTGCGAGGCGTCGTTGCAGACGCGGATGTACCCAATGCCCGCGACTTCGCCGCACGCTCCCTGACCGTGGGCAACAGCCCCTGGCTGACCCATGAAGACACCCGCGAGATCGTGAAGGTACTGGCACGCCAATAGTCGCTGAAGCCAGGCGAGGCCTGCTTCGCGTCACTGGCTGAACGCTTCCCGAGCGCCTCCGTTCGAGCTTTCAGGCGGAAAGGAACGAGAAAGACGGCCTGCCTACATTGGCCCCGTCGCCGGCATCGTGCCAAGGCCTCTCTTCATCGACGGAGCTGCCCATGCAATGGAGCATCCTGTGTGACTTCGATGGCACCATCAGCCTCGAGGACGTCATCGATTCACTGTTGGAAAAGTTCGGCCAGCCAGGCTGGCAGCAGCTGGAAGATCAGTGGCGGTCGGGTGAGATCGGCTCGCGTGAATGCATGCAGGGCCAGGTCCGCCTGCTGAAGCTGGATCCGGCCACCCTCGATGCACACCTGGACCAGGTACGGATCGATCCGGGCTTCGCCGCCTTCGTCAATCGCGCACACGCGTTGGGCCTGCCACTGCGCATCGTCAGCGACGGGCTGGACTACGCGATCCATCGCATCCTCGCCAAACATGGCCTGCCGCCGCTACCTATAGTGGCCAACCACCTGCGCTGGTATGACGGTCATTGGCAACTGGAATCCCCCTACCAGGCCGAAGGCTGCCGCAGCGGCACCTGCAAGTGCACCTGCGCGGCGCAGGCGCGTGCTGACGAAGCGCCCCGCGTGCTGATGATCGGTGATGGCGCCTCGGATTTCTGCGTGTCCGAACACGCCGATTTCGTATTCGCCAAGCGTCGCCTGATTGCCCATTGCACCGACGCCGGCATTCCCCACGCCGCCATCGACACCTTCCACGACGCTACTGCGCTGCTGCCGCGCCTGCTCGACGGCAGCCTGCTTCAGCCCTCGCTTCCGCGGCTGCTCGCCACCGCCTGATCGCTCCGCCCGTTGCTTCCTTTGAATGCCCTCTCCGGAACCGAACCGATGAATATTTTTGACAAGAACGCCGATGCCGCCATCACCGATGCGCAGCTGCTGGCAGACGAAGCCCGCTACAGCTCCTTCGGCGACACCGTGCACTACGTCGATCCGCCGAAGATCTTCCAGCGCTGCGAAGGCAGCTACATGTTCGACGCCGCCGGCACCCCGTACCTCGATCTGCAGATGTGGTACTCGGCGTGTAACTTCGGTTACGCCAACCAGCGCCTGAACAATGCGCTGAAGGACCAGATCGACACCCTGCCGCAGGTCGCCAGCCAGTACCTGCACCCCACGCGCGTGCAGCTGGCCAAGACCATCGCGGTGGACATGCACGAGAAGTTCGGCCTCGACGGCCGCGTGCACTTCAACGTCGGTGGTGCGCAGGCGGTCGAGGATTCGCTGAAGATCGTCCGCAACGCGCGCAACGGCAAGAGCCTGATGTTCGCGTTTGAAGGCGGCTACCACGGCCGCACCCTCGGCGCCTCGTCGATCACCTCCAGCTACCGCTACCGCCGTCGTTATGGCCACTTCGGCGAACGCGCGATGTTCATCCCGTTCCCGTATCCGTTCCGTCGCCCGAAGGGCATGACCCCGGACGAGTACTCCGACCACTGCGTGCACCAGTTCGAGCGCCTGTTCGAAAGCGAGTACAACGGCGTGTGGGATCCCAAGGTCGGCCAGGCCGAGTACGCCGCGTTCTACGTCGAGCCGATCCAGGGCACCGGCGGCTATGTCATTCCGCCGCGCAACTTCTTCAAGGGCCTCAAGCGCGTGCTGGACAAGTACGGCATCCTGATGGTCGTCGATGAGATCCAGATGGGCTTCTGGCGCACCGGCAAGCTGTGGGCCATCGAACACTTTGATGTCACTCCGGACGTGCTGGTGTTCGGCAAGGCGCTGACCAACGGCCTCAACCCGTTGTCGGGCCTGTGGGCACGCGAAGAGCTGATCAACCCGACCGTGTTCCCGCCGGGCTCAACCCACTCCACCTTCAACTCCAATCCGCTGGGTACGCGCCTGGGCCTGGAAGTGCTGAAGCTGGGCAAGGAGATGGACTACGAGCGCACCGTGCCGGAAAAGGGCGCCTACTTCCTCGACGGCCTGCGCGGCCTGCAGAAGCGCCATCCGGAAATCGGCGATGTCGATGGCCTCGGCCTGGCACTGCGTGCGGAAATCTGCGCCGCCGATGGCTTCACCCCGAACCGTGAGCTGCTGGACCGCATGGTCGACATCGGCCTGGCCGGTGACCTGCTGCACGACGGCAAGCGCATGGGCCTCGTGCTCGATGTCGGTGGCTGGTACAAGAACGTGATCACCTTCGCGCCTTCGTTGAACATCACCTACGAAGAGATCGATCTGGCGATCACCCTGCTGGACCAGCTGCTGACCAAGGCCAAGGGCTGAGCCGCAATGCGCTGCCGGTTCCCGTGCCCCGCATGGACATGATTCCGCGTGTATCCAGCACCGCGCTGGAACCGGCCGCGCTGCTGGAGGGCTTCCTGGCCCACCCGCCCCTGGGGTTCGATGCCAGCCGCCTGCCCAGCGGCCTGCCCAGCTTCCGTGCGCCGCTGGATCTGACCACGACTCTGGACGATGCACTGCGCTCGCGCCTGTTGGGGCTGCCGCTGTCGCGCCTGTGGCGGCCGTGGCTGACCTGGCAGACGCGGTTCATCGGCGCCACCAGCACCGAGTACACACCGCTGCCGGCACATGTGTCGGCGGCTGCACTGGCCGACGACGTGCTGCGTCACGGCGTCGGTGACAGTCGACTGCTGGTGGTCAAGGATCTGGCGATCGATTCCCCCTTGCTGGACGACGCCGCCAACGCGCAC
>NZ_QAIJ01000196.1:11157-12886 GCF_003060985.1 Stenotrophomonas sp. HMWF023 | reverse complement strand
GTGTGAGCCGCATGGATGCGGCGACCAAGCCCCCAGGGACGGGTTCACGGCGGCCCCGCAAACCCACAGCGCCCCGCCATCCCACAGGAAACCAGCTGCGGCTGTTGCTCTGGCTCCGGCCTCTGCGGGTGCCGGGCGCAGCCCGGCCGGGAACCCATCTCAGAAACGGAACAGAACAGTCGCCGCATGCAGCAGCAGGCCGATCAGGCCGCCCACCAGGGTGCCGTTGAAGCGGATGAACTGCAGGTCGCGGCCCACGCTCAGCTCCAGCTGCTCGACCAGGTGGCGCTCGTCCCAGCTCTTCACGGTCTGCGCGATGTGGGTGGTGACGCCCTCGCGCAGGCGCCCGGTGAGGCGCTGTGCGCCTTCCAGCAGGTGCTGGTTCAACGCCTCGCGCAACGCCGGGTCCGATTGCAGGCTGTCGCCCAGTGAAGCCAGGCTGCGCTGCAGATGACCGATCAGTGCCGAATCCTCGCGCTGCAGATCGCCGCGCAGGCTGGCCTGTATGCGCGACCACAGACCCTGTACGTACTCCTGCAGGGCAGGGTGGTCGATCATTTCCTGCTTGAGCTGCTCGATGCGCTCGGCCAGTGCCGGGTCTTCGCGCAGGCGCTGCACGTAGTTGCCCAGCCACTGCTCGTAATCCTGGCGCAGCGGATGCTGCGGCTCGGCCAGCACCTGCTGCAGTTCTTCCAGCACCGCACGTGCCAGGCGTTCGGCAAGGTTGTCGCCGATCTCATCGATCGGCTTGATCCAGTTCACCGTGCTCGACAGCGTCGGCCATTCGCGCTGGATGTAGCGCACGATCAGCTGCGAAGCGCGTTCCTTCACTTCCGGCTGTTCCAGCCAACGCCCCAACCGTTGCAGGCCTTCGTCCAGCACCCGCTGGTGGCGGCCATCGGCGGTCAGCAGGCCCAGCAGTTCGCCGGCGGTGGCCGCGGCATTCCACTGCCGCAGCTGCTGCACCACGAAGCTGTGCAGCTGCCGCCGCACCGCGGCTTCATCGAAGAAGTCCAGCGCCTGCAGCGCCCAGCCACGGGCCATGTCGGCCAGCATCCGTGACCGCGCGGGATCAGCCAGCCAGCTGCCGAGGCGGCTGGCCGGGTCGAACACCTGCAGCTTGGCCAGCAGCACCGTCGGTTCCAGGAACTGGTCGCGCACGAACAGGGCCAGGCTGTCGCCGATGCGTTCCTTGCTGCGCGGAATGATTGCCGTATGCGGAATCGGCAGGCCCATCGGCCGCCGGAACAGGGCGACCACCGCGAACCAGTCCGCGAGTGCGCCGACGGCGGCAGCCTCACAGAAGGCCGAGACCCAGGCCCAGATACCGCGCTCGCCCTGCCAGTGGCTGACCGCGAAGCCGGCCAGCATCAGCAGCAGCAGGCCAAGGGCGAGGGCTTTCAGGCGCCGCAGCTGAGCGCGGCGCGGATCGATGGCAGACGTCATGTCCGAAGTCTACCCGCCACTGAATGATGCCGACGCATCGGTAGCGCCGGGCCATGCCCGGCGGCTTTTCAGAGCCCGCTGCGCTCGCCGGGCATGGCCCGGCGCTACCCACCCGTTACAGCGTTTCCAGCTGCTTGCGCAGGTGGGCCAGCTGTGCGCGCAGGGTGTCGTTTTCGCGGGTCAGGTTCACCACGCGACGGCGCAGCGCCGGGGCATCCTCGCCCAGCTGCTCCAGCGCAGCCAGCACCTCGGCATCGCGGCTGGCGATCTCATCCTCGTTGGC
>NZ_QAIJ01000196.1:7195-11147 GCF_003060985.1 Stenotrophomonas sp. HMWF023 | reverse complement strand
CGCTTGGACTCACGCACGCGCTTTGCAGCCTGCTTCAGTTCATCCTTGCCACCGGCGGCAGCGGCGCGCTGCTCTTCTTCCGGCAGGTCGGCCACGGCAGCGGCGGCGCTGATCGAGATCATGCCGGCCTTCACCGCTTCCACCACCTCGGCCGCGGCCTGGGCGTGGATGCGTTCGATCATGCCGACCTGGCTGGTGCTCAGCTTGGCTTCGCGGGCCAGTTCGGCGCGGCTGATCTTCGGCGCTGGTTCCCACGGCGGGCTGTCCTCGCCGGCTTCGTCGGCAAGCTCGGCGGTGCCATCGCTCTCACGCTGCAGCTGCGCCTGCTCGACCTGCTTGCGGGCGGACAGGATGTCGCGCTTGCGCAGGGCCAATACGCCGCGCTGGAAATCGGAAACGCTGCGTCGGCCCAGGTGCTGCTCGATCATCCACAGGTGCACGTCTTCCATGCTCTGGAAGCGGGTGTTCTGCACGGTGTTGAACGGCAGGTCATGCTTCTGGCAGATGCCGAAGCGGTTGTGTCCATCCACCAGCACCTCGCCCCACAGCACCAGCGCATCGCGGCAGCCTTCGGCGAGGATGCTGCGCTCCAGCGCCTCGTGTTCGTCCGCGGTGAGCGGGTCGATGTAGGCCTTGAGTTCTTCTTTGACGACGATGTTCATTGGCACGGCAACGGGCAGGAGCGGAACCGCCCATTGTACCTGCTCGCCACCATCGTCCCGGCCTCAGGCGGTGGCCCGGATCATCTCGCCCAGGGTGCCGGTGATCTGATCGATCTGTGCCTTGTCCACGATCAGCGGCGGTGACAACGCGATGATGTCGCCGGTACAGCGCACCAGCAGGCGCCCGTCGTGGAAGCAGCGGCGGAACACCTCGTAGCCACGGCTGCCGGGGGCGTCCTTGCGCGGCGCCAGCTCCACCGCACCGACCAGGCCGAAGTTGCGGATGTCGATCACGTTCGGCAGCCCCTGCAGGGCATGCAGGCGCTCCTGCCAGTACTCGCCCAGCTCGATCGCGCGCTCGAACAGGCGTTCCTCGGCGTAGACATCCAGCGTGGCCAGCGCCGCCGCGCAGGCCAAGGGGTGGCCCGAATAGGTATAGCCATGGAACAGCTCGATGGCCTGTGGCGGACCCTGCATGAAGCTGGCATGCACGCTGTCGCCGACCAGTACGCCACCCAGCGGCACCGCGCCGTTGCTGGCGCCCTTGGCGAAGGTCAGCAGGTCCGGGGTGACGCCGAAACGCTGTGCGGCGAACGCCATGCCGACCCGACCGAACCCAGTGATGACTTCATCGAACACCAGCAGGATGCCGTGCTGGTCGCAGATCTCGCGCAGGCGCTGCAGATATCCTGGTGCCGGCAGGATCACACCGGCCGACCCAGCAATGGGCTCGACGAACACGGCGGCAATGGTGGAGGGATCGTGCAGGGCGATCAGCCGTTCCAGATCGTCGGCCAGCTCGGCACCCTGGCGCGGCAGGCCCTTGCTGAAGGCATTGCGTGACAGGTCCAGCGTGTGCCGCAGGTAATCCACGCCGCCGAGCTGCAGACCGAACTGGCGGCGGTTGTTGGGCAGCCCGCCCAATGCCATGCCGCCGAAGCCGACCCCGTGGTAGGCCTTCTCGCGGCTGATGAATCGCGTGCGCTGGCCTTCGCCACGCAGGCGATGGTGGGCCAGCACGATCTTCATCGCCGAATCCACCGCCTCCGAGCCCGAGCTGGTGAAGAACACGTGGTTGAGCCCGGCCGGAGCCAGCGCCGCCAGTCGCTGCGCGAGGGCGAAGGCCGGCGGCGAACCCATCTGGAAGGCGGGCGAGTAATCGAGCGTGGCGGCCTGCTCGGCGATCGCGTCGACGATGCGACGGCGGGCATGTCCTGCATTGCAGCACCACAGGCCAGCCGTGCCATCGAGAATGGCGCGTCCATCCACATCCTCGTAGTACATGCCCTCGGCACGCACCAGCATGCGCGGCGCGCCCTTGTACTGGCGGTTGGCAGTGAACGGCATCCAGTACGCGTCCAGTGAATCGGGGCGCTGGGTGGCCAGGTCGTGCAGGTCGCTTGCAGGGGTTTTCATGCCGGCTCCGTCGGGTCCGATGGTTGCGACTCTAGCGCAGCCGCGTCACGGATCTGTCGGCGGGCACGGCCCGGTACGGGCGGGGTGTGCACGTCACGGCCCGGTAGCGGCCGCATCGGTATAACGGCGGACAGTCGATACGCGGAGGACCCCATGACCCACTTCCCCGACCGCAGCCACTGGCAGGGCCTGTCCAGCCGCGTGGCGATTCCCGGACAAGCGTTCATCGATGGCCGTTACGTCGATGCCGCCAGCGGCGCGCGCTTTGATTGCATCAGCCCGATTGACGGGCGCGTACTGGGCGCGGTGGCCGACTGTGATGCGCAGGACGTGGAACGTGCGGTGGCCTCGGCGCGCCGCGCGTTCGAGGCAGGCCACTGGTCGCAGGCCAGCCCCGCCCATCGCAAGCGCGTGCTGCTGGCGCTGGCCATGCTGGTGGAGGCGCATGCCGATGAGCTGGCCCTGTTGGAAACGCTGGACATGGGCAAGCCGATCCGCGATGCGCGTCGCATCGACCTGCCTGGTGTGGTGCGCTGCCTGACCTGGACCGCCGAAGCGGTGGACAAGCTGTACGGTGAAATCGCGCCCACCGGGCCGCACGAGCTGGGTCTGGTGACACGCGAGGCCGCAGGCGTGGTAGCGGCCATCGTGCCGTGGAATTTTCCGTTGTTGATGGCCTGCTGGAAGATCGCGCCAGCCTTGGCGATGGGAAATTCGGTGGTGCTGAAGCCCTCCGAGCGCTCGCCGCTGAGTGCGTTGCGGCTGGCCGCGCTGGCGGCCGAAGCGGGTTTGCCCGAGGGCGTGCTCAACGTGCTGCCGGGCCACGGTTCACGCGTGGGCGAGCCGCTGGCCCTGCACATGGACGTGGACGTGCTGGCCTTCACCGGCTCCACTGCTACCGGCGCGAAGCTGCTGGAGTACGCCGGTCGTTCCAACCTCAAGCGGGTCTGGCTGGAATGCGGTGGCAAGAGCCCGCACGTGGTGTTCGCCGATGCGCCGGACCTGGATGCGGCGGCCAAGGGCGTAGCGCAGGGCATTTTCTTCAACCAGGGTGAAGTCTGCACGGCCGGTTCGCGGTTGCTGGTGCAGCGTGCGATCCGCGATGACTTCGTGCACCAGGTGATCGCCTATGGCCAGCGCATGCAGCCCCGCCATCCGCTGGAGGTAGATGCACCGATGGGGGCGCTGGTCGATGCCGCGCACGTGGACAAGGTGCTGGCCGACATCGCCCGGGCCGAAGCCGATGGCGCGCGCCTGCTGCTGGGCGGCCAGCGTGCCGATGTGGAGGCGGGCGGTTGTTATGTGCAGCCGACGGTGTTCGACCAGGTACGGCCGGAGCAGGCGCTGGCCCGCGAGGAAGTGTTCGGCCCGGTGCTGGCGGTGCTTGGCTTCGATGACGAAGCCGAGGCCGTGCGCTTGGCCAACGACAGCCGCTACGGGCTGGCCGCCGGCCTGTGGACGCGGGATCTCGGTCGCGCCCATCGCGTGGCCCGTCAGCTGCGTGCGGGCAGCGTATGGGTGAACGGCTGGGACGGCGGTGACATGACGGTGCCGTTCGGTGGCTACAAGCAGTCCGGCAACGGTCGCGATAAATCGCTGCATGCCTTCGACAAGTACAGCGAGATGAAGGCCACCTGGATCCAGTTGTAGCGCCGAGCCGCGCCCGGCTGCCTTTGGTAGACGCCAACCTTGGTTGGCGCCGGGCAGATTCATCCACGCATGGCGTGGATCTACTGTAGAGGCGGCATGGTGGGATTCATCCACGCAGAAAGAATTTGTTGGCGTCGGTGTCGCCTGAAACCATTGCCCCGACGGGACCGCCAAGCGTGGCAGAATCGGTCGATCCGCCGTTACCCGCCTTGCCGATGTCGACG
>NZ_QAIJ01000196.1:0-7185 GCF_003060985.1 Stenotrophomonas sp. HMWF023 | reverse complement strand
TGGCCAGCCTGATCGGCACCACCATCGAGTTCTTCGACTTCTACATCTACGCCACCGCCGCGGTGCTGGTGTTCCCGCACCTGTTCTTCCCGGAAAGCAGTGACCAGGCAGCATTGCTGCAGTCGCTGGCGACCTTCGCGGTGGCCTTCATCGCGCGCCCGGTGGGCTCGGCGGTGTTCGGTCATTTCGGTGACCGTATCGGCCGCAAGGCCACACTGGTGGCTGCATTGCTGACCATGGGCCTGTCTACGGTCGCCATCGGCCTGCTGCCGACCCACGCGCAGATCGGCCTGTGGGCGCCGGCGCTGCTGGCCCTGTGCCGCTTCGGCCAGGGTCTGGGCCTGGGAGGCGAGTGGGGTGGGGCGGTGCTGCTGGCCACCGAAAACGCACCGCCGGGCAAGCGCGCCTGGTACGGCATGTTCCCGCAGTTGGGTGCACCGATCGGTTTCCTGCTTTCGGCAGGCATCTTTCTGCTGCTCGGTCGCTGCCTGGGCCAGGACGATTTCCTGCAATGGGGCTGGCGCATTCCGTTCGTTGCCAGTGCGCTGCTGGTCGGCCTGGGCCTGTGGGTGCGCCTGAACATCCACGAGACGCCGGATTTCAAGCGCGCGCTGGAGCGCAAGGCACCGGTGCGCCTACCGATGTGGACCGTGCTGCGCGACCATCCGCTGCCGATGCTGCTGGGCACGCTGGGTGCGTTCGCCACCTTCGTGCTGTTCTACCTGATGACAGTGTTCAGCCTCGGCCACGGCACCGCCGTGCTCGGCTACAGCCGCGAACAGTTCCTGCTGATGCAGATGGTGGCGATGCTGTTCTTTGCCGCCGGCATCCCGCTGTCGGCACGTTACGGCGACCGCTGGGGCACCCGCCGCACGATGGCCATCGCCAGTCTGCTGATCATCGGCTTCGGTGTGCTGTTCGCACCGCTGTTCCAGCCCGGCAGCCCGTGGCTGGTGCTGACGTTCCTGTGCCTGGGCCTGTTCCTGATGGGGCTGACCTACGGCCCCTGCGGCACCTTCCTGGCCGAGATCTACCCGGTGGAGGTGCGTTACACCGGTGCCTCGCTGTCGTTCAACCTGGCGGGCATTCTTGGCGCCGCCCCAGCGCCATATCTGGCTACCTGGCTGGCCGAGCGCTACGGGCTGGTCGCGGTCGGCTACTACCTGTGCCTGACCGCGGTGGTCACGTTGTGTGCGCTGCTGGCGCTGCAGCGCCGCCAGCACTGATCAGCCGAAGAAGCGCTTGAGCGTGCGGCCCAGCCAGCCGCCGCTCTGGTGCTCGCGGGCAAACTGGTTCAGGTGCTGCTTGACCTGTTCGGCATAGGCCTGGTCGTCGCCGCGGATGTGATTGAACAGCCAGCGCGAGAGCATGGTGCGCAGCTCGTCGCTGATGTCCTCGCCGGCCTGGAAGCGCATGCGGTATTCCGATACCCGCTTGATGAAGACCTCATGCACACGTTTGTGCGCAGCGCAGAACGGATAGCCCGCTTCCTCCATCAGTTCTTCTTCGAATGCGAAGTGCGACATGGTGTAGTCCACCACCTCGTCGATCACTTCGCCTACCGCCGCGCGCTGCAGGCTGGTCTGCGCCACGTGCAGGTGGTTGAGCATCTCGATGATGCGGCGGTGTTGTTGATCGATCACATCGATGCCGATGTTCAGATCGTCCTGCCAGACCAGTAGTGCCATCCCCGGCTCCCCTTCATGCTGATGTCGGGGCCGACTGTAGAGGCGCCGCCCGCAGGCGGCGTTGATCTGGATCAAAGCATGCCGGTCAGGACAGCGCAGCCTCGCGCGGACGCAACGGGCTGGCAACGGTGGTGCAGCTGACCCGGTTGCGGCCGCCGGCCTTGGCCAGGTACAGCTGGCGATCGGCCTCGGAAATCAGCCGGTGCAGCGCATCACGCTGCGGCCGCAGGCAGCACAGGCCGATGCTGACCGTCATGCGCAGGGTGGCGCTGCCGATGTCCACTTCCAGCGCGGCGATGCGCTGGCGCAGCTCCTCGAAATAGAGCAGCGCTTCGTCCTGTTCCATGTCCGGCACCAGCAGGCAGAATTCCTCGCCGCCGAAGCGCGCGATCAGGTCCTGGCTGCGCGCGTGGTCGCCGACGGCACGGGCTACCGCACGCAGCGCATCGTCACCGGCTTCGTGGCCGTGGGTGTCGTTGATGTGTTTGAAATGGTCGATGTCGATCATCGCCACCGCCACACATTGGCCATGCAACTGCAGTTGCGGCAGCTGCCGCTGGCTCTGTTCCAGGAAGCAGCGGCGGTTGGGCAGGCCGGTGAGAAAATCACGGGTGGCCAGGTCCTGCAGCGTGCCGATCAGCTCCAGCTGGTCGACGTTCTGTGACACACGGCAGAAGAACTCTTCGCGCGAGAAAGGCTTGCGCAGGAAGTCATTGGCGCCGTTCTTCAGGAAACGCGGGATCAGCGACGCATCGGTATTGCCGGAAATGCCGATCACCGCCACCTTGTCGCGCGAACGCAGGGTACGCAGGCGACGGGTAAACTCCACGCCCTGCATGCCTGGCATTTCCTGGTCGACCACGGCCAGGCGGATCGCCGGGTGCGCCTCGATCGCCGCCAGGCCTTCGCTGCCATCAGCCGCTTCGTAGACCTCGTGGCCGTACATGCGCAGCAGGGCGGCGGCATAGCCACGCGCGGACGGCGAGTCGTCCACCACCAGTGCGGCGATGCGCCGGTTGCGTTCCAGGCGCTGCACCAGCCAGACCAGATAGTCGATGCTGCCCGGGGTGTTCTTCAGCACGTAGTCGATGATCTGCTGCTGCAGCACGCGCTTGCGCAGGTCCTCGTCATACACACCGCTGACCACCACGGTGGGCAGGTTGCGCTTGAGGAAGAACTCGACCACCGCGTCGCGGTCACCATCGGCCAGCACCAGCCCGGTCAGGACCAGGAACCAGCCGTCCTCGGTGCTGAGCAGCCGGTCGGCCTCGGCCAGCGAGCTGGCCACCACCACCGGCAGCTCCAGGCGTTGTTCGATTGCCTCGCGCAGCATGCCGGTGAACGCGCGCGAGTTTTCCACCAGCAGGATCCGCTGAGGCAGGGGATCGGTCAGGTCGCCATCCAGAGCGGCCTGCGACAGGACGGGCATGATGCGGTGGCTCATGTGGGAAAGTCTTGGCACGGATAGCGGCGGTTTCGGGCGTAACTTTAGCCGGGCAGGGTACTTGGCCCGACGGACATCGGCTCAGGCCGGCTGTATGATCGCCGACTGAAGCTGCGTGGAAGGTTCGTGCAGCACCAGACGAAGCCGGTTGCTGCGGCAATGCACCGAGCCACCATAGGCCATTATCCGACCGGCCAGACGTTCGACAGCCTGCTGGGTTGTCCGGGTCGACAGCACGCAGCGCCGGTCGAGCAGCGAGACCACCACCACGATGCCACGGCGACTGCCTGAGTTGCCGCACCGGGCCCGCACGCAGACCTGCCCGGATTCCAGTTCCAGCAGCAGTGAGACCGCCTCGATCAGGGTGCGGTACATCGCCAGCTGCAGGTCCACATTGAGCATGCAGGGGTTGCCCGTCAGCCGGGGCTGCGTGACGCGGTGGGTGTTGCTCCAGATCTCGTACGCGCCGCCGCCCTGCAGCGCGATATAAAGCCCGACCTGTTCCAGTCCCGTGGGATAGACCAGGCTTGCCTGTTCACGAAACAGGCGCGAGTGCACGGACGAGGCATGTTGCAGGCCGTTGGCCACAGCGTGGTGACCTTGCGACTTCAGCCAGCTGACCATTTCGTCGAGCGAGCTGTCCATGCCTTCGCCAAGGTGCTTGAGGTGGATGGCCCGGTCACGTAGCTCGCGCTCACTGGTCTGGTGTGAGCTGCGCGCCAGGCGCAACGTGGTTTCCTCTGCCAGACTGCGGGATCGGGCGCGCTGATGGTGATAGCTGATACTGGATCCCAGTGCGAGCAGAGCGACACTCATGACCGCCATGTTCTGTTGGGTGGCGAACGTGCCCAGGTCGAACGAGGCTGGTAGGCCCGTGCTGGGAGTTGCCAAATGAAGCGGAAGGTTCAACAGCGGAATCGCGATGGCTGCGCCACGCCATCCGTGCATGAATGCCAACGCGATGGCAGGCAGGGCCGCCAGCAGTACAACATGCGTACGGGTGGAATGGGCATCCGTGGGGATCAACTGCATGCAGAGACCCAGAGCCAGCATCAGCGCGATGGCCACGAGGGAGGGGATGCGCAACTCCTTGTGCCATGGGGGGGCGGAGCGGCGGCGGGCCCACAGAAGGGCCAACGGGGCCAAGGTGATGATCGCCGCAAAATGACCAAATACAACTCTTTCGGCAGCTTCCAGCAACGTATCCGGGGGCGGATTCGGCCAAAGCAGGCGCGAAAGGCTCAGATTGATGCTGGTGACCGCAAGCGCTGTCGAGACTGAAAGAGAAAGCAGCCAAAGGCCAGTCGCCGCCTCGGATATGGCTTTCCTCAGGTGCAGGTGAACCACCAGCATCGCCATCGGCATCAACAGTGTGGAGGCCAGGATGGCCCACTCCAGGCCGTAGCGTTCAATCGTAGGGATACGCAGATACGCGAAGTAGCCGAACTCGCCGAGCAGCACATAGGCCCACAGGCGTGGGGGAACGATCAACAGCGCCGCCACACGGATGCCGGCCGGAAGGAAAAACTGGTCGAGGGAAAACTGGCGGCTGGAAACGCAGGCTATGGCGTACGCCGCAGCCAGCACAAGCCCCGCCGGGTGCACTGGAATGCCGGACAGAACTCTATCCTTCACAGCGCTCCATCTCGGATGGGCTGGAAAACGACCAACGCTCACATTACCTCGGGGCGGCAGCGGGCCAGCGGCGAAAGTAGCTGTACTTCGATGTACGTGCAACGGTATGGACGGAAACTCTGCCGGTGCTCGCATCGGATCGGGCGCTCGGAGGCGTGAATGGCACCCTCGGGGCGGCGCCGGTATGCTGGCAAGGCCTCCTGCTTCGCGATGATTAGCATCGCCAGCGGGTCAGGCAAGGGATATTGAATTGTCTGATCGAAGTCAGGCTTGTGTCGACTGGATGCTATCCACCTTTCAATCATGGAGATGCCTGTGGGATTTTCTCGATTCTCGAAGATGACTTCCATTGTCGTGCTGCTGACAGTTCCGGCTCTGGCAATTGCCTGCTGTCCGGGCGGCGGCCAGGGAGTGCCGCTGGCGACGGCTGGTCTGGGTGAGAGCCAGCCTGCGGCACTTGATCTCAGTTCGGACCCGGGATGGCTTGTCTATGCATTCGAGCGCGATGGGGTGTCGTACTACCAGGTCAATGACCTGACTGGCCAGGTCAATCTGATCGTCGCCAACATCGAATCGACGTTCTGGACTTTGCCTGCTGGCAAGACCGCAGCTCGCGTGTCATTGCCCTCCAAGCCATTGGCCCTGCCGAAGAATGCGCGTGGCAGCATTGTTTTCCGCGGGCCTGAGTTCTCTCTGGTTGTCTACGGAGAGGGGCGTGGCGCAGTCTGGGCTGTAGAACCCGCTGCCAGCGGCAAGTGACGGGTCGCATGCAGGTGGCCTGCCCGTGGATTGCCCTGTAGAGGCAGAAGACGCCGTTGCAGGGCATGGGCGGCTGCCGCATGCGTTATCGGCCGCCCGCCTGCGGTCACTGCCGCGTGGGTGTCACGCAGATATCGCTTCGCTCGTTTGGGAGCGTTCCGCGCTCGGCCTCGCCTGCAGTATCCAGCAACACCATCGTGATGCGGTGGCCCCGGCATTGCACGCTTCCCGAATAGGCATGCGCGCGGGCCGAGAGCCGATCAATGGCGCGCTCCATGGTCCGGGATGCCAGCGTGCGATGTCGATCCAGCAGCGCGACATTGAGCACGATGCCGCGCACACCTTTGTACCGGCCACAGCGTGCGCTGATCTGGATCTGGCCAGTCTCTTCCTTCAGAAAAAGCGATACCGCTTCTGCAAAGGTGCGGTAGGCCGCAAGCTGCAGCCCCATACTCAGCTGGCATGGATCCCCGCCCAGCATCGGACGGACGATCCGATGGCTGGCGTTCCAGGTTTCGCTGAGGCCTCCGGCACGCAGGGCGACATAAAGGCCCGCATGCTCCAGCTCCGTGGGATAGACCATGCTGGTCAGTTCACGGAACCGTCGGGAGCGTCGGGAGAAGGCACGGAGCAGATCAGTGGCCGGGGCTTCATGGCCATCGGCCTTCAGCTGTTGCACGGTCTCTCCCAGTGCCTCTTCGATGTCATCTGCAATCTGGCGCAGGCCCAGCGCACGTTCGCGCAGGTCCTGCTCGTTGGCCAGGTGCGCCGAGCGCGAGAATGCACTGGCACGCGATGCCGTCATCGGCGCCGGCGCATGCTGATGGTAGTGATGGGTGATGCGCGGCCCCAGCGCAATGAGCGCAGTGCTGGTGATTGCAATGATCTGCTGGGTAAAGAAGGTGGTCTCATCGAATGAACCGGGGAAGCCGGTTGTCGGCATGGTCTGGCTGAGGATGATGTTCATGAGCGGAACCCCTACGGCCGCTCCTCGCCAACCGTGCATGCAGGTGAGTGCGATGACAGGCAGCACCAGCAGAAGCTGCAGCGTCGCTCGCGCCGAATGGGCCTGCGTGCTGACCAGGATCAGCAGGGCCCCCAGTACGCCCAACAAAGCCAATGCAGCGAGGGTCGGGTGGCGTCGCCAGGTCGTCCAGTCGTAATGGCTGCGCCGGCGCATCCAGAGCAGTGCCAGCGGCGCGACAGTGAGGATTGCGATGTAGTCACTGAGCACATACAACATGGCGTTCGTGTAGAACGGCATGCTGGGCGGAACTGGCCATAGCATGTGAATCAGGCCAAGTTTGAGTGCGGTGGCGACCAGTGCGGCGGAGGCTGCGATCGAAAGCAGCCAGCTTTCGGTGGTGAAGGCCATCAGTTTGTGATGCAGATGGACGATCAGCGCAACCGCTGGGATCAGGCATGCGGACCCGACAATGACCCAGGCCATCCCATAGTCCTCAATCATCGGGTAGCGCATCTGGGCGAAGTAGGCATACTCGCCAAGGATCAGGTAGGGCCACATTCGCTTCGGGGTCAACAAAAGCGCGGCAACACGGATTCCGGCGGGAAGGAAGAACTGATCCACGGAAAGGTGCCATGTGGCCCAGCACGCGACAGCGTAGAGAGCCGCCAGCGCAAGGCCCGCCGGGCGGATAC
>NZ_QAIJ01000195.1:1435-23580 GCF_003060985.1 Stenotrophomonas sp. HMWF023 | reverse complement strand
GACCTGCAGGACCCCAGCAACCAGTCCGAACTGGCCCTGCAGCGCATCCGCGCGGTGGTGCCGCCGGCCCTGTATGCCCTGCTGGCGCATGACGGCAGCGAGTGGGACGCGCCGCTGGCCGGCGCTCCCCGCGGCAACGCCCCCCTGCCCGATGCCAGCCAGCTGGACCTGCGCACGCTGAAGGCCTCGACCGGCCAGGCTGCGGAAGATGCCGACGCGGTCGGCAGCAACAATTTCGCCGTTGCCGGCGCGCTGACCGCCGATGGCCGTGCGATCGTCGCCGATGACATGCACCTGGGCCTGCGCGCCCCCAGCCTGTGGTTCCGTGTGCGCCTGCGCTACCCCGATCCGCAGGCCGCAGGTGGCCAGGTCGACGTCAGCGGCTTCTCGCTGCCGGGCGTGCCGGCGGTGATTGTCGGCAGCAACGGCCACGTGGCCTGGGGCTTCACCAACAGCTACATCGACACCGCCGACTTCCGCAGCGAACCCGCCGACGCTGCGGTGACCGTGCATGAGGAGCGGATCGTCGTGGCCGGCGGTACCGACGTGCAATTCCCGGTACGCGAGACCGCGTGGGGACCGATCCTGCACACCCACGCCGATGGCAGCGGCGACGCCCTGCGCTGGGTCGCGCAGTTGCCGGGCGCGGTGCGCATGGACTTCGCCGACATGGCACGCGCCGCCGATCTGGACCAGGCCCTGCAGATTGCCGACCACGCCGGCATTCCCGCACAGAACCTGCTCATCGGCGACCGCAGCGGGCGCATCGCGTGGCGCCTGGTCGGCGCGCGGCCTGACCGTGGCCCGGACTGCGCGCCACTGGGCTTCAATGACAATCAGGCCAACCAAGGCTGCGCACCCTGGCCGATCCGCAGCGACGCCGCGCCGAGCCTGATCGATCCTGCTGCGCATCGGCTGTGGACTGCCAACAGCCGCGTGGTGGACGAGGCGACCCTGGCCACCGTCGGCAACGGCGGCTACGACCTCGGCGCACGCGGCCGACAGATCCGCGATCTGCTGGCCACGCAGGAACGCTTCGACGAGCACGACCTGCTGGCAATCCAGCTGGATGACCGCGCGGTGTTCCTGCAGCGCTGGTGGGTGCTGCTGCAGGAGGTGATCGAGCACAGCAACGATCCGGCACTGAAGCGGTTGGGCACGGTCAGCAGCCATTGGGACGGGCGCGCCGCGATCGATTCGGTCAGCTACCGGGTAGTGCGCGAGTTCCGTACACAGGTGCTCGACACGCTGACCGATGCGCTGCTGGCACCGGCCCGGGCGCAGCTGGGCGAGGACTTCCTGGCACCGCGCCTGGCGCAGCTGGAAGGCGTCGCCTGGCCGATGCTGGAACAGCGCCCCGCCAACCTGCTGCCGCCCGCGTACGCGAGCTGGGATGCGCTGCTGGCCGATGCTGCACATCGCACCGAAGCCGAGCTGTCCAAGCAGGGGCCGCTGGCGCACCGCAGCTGGGGCGAGCGCAATACCGCAGCGATCTGCCATCCGGTGGCGCGCGCCCTGCCCGCCTTCGCCAGTCGCTGGTTGTGCATGCCGGCCGATCCCCTGCCCGGCGACCGTGACATGCCGCGTGTACAGACGCCGACCTTCGGTGCCTCGCAGCGGATGGTGGTCTCGCCTGGCCACGAAGCCGACGGCATCGTGCACATGCCGGGTGGGCAGAGCGGCCATCCGCTATCGCCGTACTGGGGCGCGGGGCACGAGGATTGGGTGCATGGTCGCCCCACCCCGTTCCTGCCCGGCAAGGCACAGCACACGATGACGCTGGTACCGGTGCACTGACGGCGGCACCACATGCCCGAGGGTGCGCTGCACGCTGTAGAGCCGAGCCCATGCTCGGCTGCTTCTGGTGCGGAGCCGAGCGTGGGCTCGGCTCTACAAAATGCCCGTCCGCGCGACCGGGTCAGGCCCTGCGGCGCTCGATCAGGTTCAACAGCGGCCCGGTCATTGCGGTGGTCACCAGCGCCATGATCACCAGCACCGCGAACAGGCGGTCGCCGAGCAGGCCCAGCTCGTAGCCCAGGTTGAGCACGATCAGTTCCATCAACCCGCGGGTGTTCATCAGCACCCCCAGTCGCCACGCTTCGCGCGAGGCCATGCCGGTGCTGCGCGCCGCACTCCAGGTGCCCAGCAGCTTGCCCACCGTGGCCACTGCGATCACCACCACGCACAAGAGGATGTCGCTGCTCTGCAACGCGTCGGCGCGCATGCGCAGGCCGGTCATGGCGAAGAACAGCGGCAGCAGCAGGGTCACCGCGAACGGTTCGACCCTGGCCACCAGCAGCTGCCGCAGCTGCGCGTTGGACGACACCGCCACACCTGCAGCGAACGCGCCGAACAGCGCGTGGATGCCGAGCACTTCGGTCACCAGCGCACTGGCCAGCGACAGCAGCAGGATGCCCAGCAGCCAGCGCCCTTCGCGGCCCGGCGCGATGGTCTGGCGGGCAAACCACGGCTTCACCAGCCCCAGCATCAGCGCGATGAACGCCACCACGCACAGCAGGTTGAGGCTGGCCGGCAACCAGCCAGTGGCCTGAGCTGCGGCCACGATCAGCGCCAGCAGACACCACGCAGTCGCATCGCCCAACGCCGCGCAGGCGATGGCGGTCTGCCCCAGCGATGTGTGGGTGATGCCTCGATCAGCGAGGATGCGCAGCAGCACCGGAAAGGCGGTGATGCTCATCGAAATGCCGACGAACAGCGCGAACGCGGTAAAGCTCACGCCTTGCGGGCCATGCTGCGGGTACAGCCAGATGGCCAGGGCCACGCCAAGCACGAACGGCACCGCGATGCCGGCGTG
Source organism: Stenotrophomonas sp. HMWF023 (assembly GCF_003060985.1). NCBI lineage: Bacteria > Pseudomonadati > Pseudomonadota > Gammaproteobacteria > Lysobacterales > Lysobacteraceae > Stenotrophomonas > Stenotrophomonas sp. HMWF023. The sequence goes on along the minus strand of NZ_QAIJ01000195.1, from coordinate 20,765 downwards.
GCTGACGGTGAAAGCGAATCGACGACGCCCACGCAAAGCGCCCAGATCAAGCTCGGCACCTGCCACCAGCAGGAACATCAGCACGCCCAGTTGGCTGAGCATGCCCAGCGGCCCCAACGAAGCGGCCGGGAACAGCGCGCCGTGCACCTGTGGCAGCAGACTGCCCAGCAACAGCGGCCCCATCATCAGGCCAGCGGCCATCTCGCCGATCACGGCCGGCTGGCCCAAACGCTTCAATAGTGCGCCCGCGCCTTTGGCGACCAGCAACAGCACCAGCAGCTGCAGCAGGAACAGGCCGAGCGGCGAGGCCAGGTGATGCGCCCAATCGCTGCCGACCACGGCTTCGGCCTTGCTGGCCACCGTCGGCAGCCCGGGCCCGGCATAGCGGGCCAGCAGCAGGCCGACCAGCAGCGGCACGCCGGCCCAGACCAGGTAACGCCACGCCCACTTCGTCGGCCGCACGGGACCTCCGGTCTGTACGTCCATGAACATTCCCCAATGTGCAGGGCGCCGATGATACGTCCTTGCCTGCTCCGGCGCTGTGCGCTCGCCGGGCATGGCCCGGCGCTACCGTTGTCAGGCGACCGGGCACTGCCGGTCAGGCCAACGCCTGCTCGTGCACGCCGGCGATGGCGCGGCCCGACGGATCAGCGGCGGCGGCGAAGCTGGCGTCCCAGGCAATGGCTGCCGGGGAAGAACAGGCGATCGACTTGCCACCCGGCACGGTTTCAGCCGCCGCATGACTGGGGAAGAACTGCTCGAACAGGTGGCGGTAGTAGTACGCCTCCTTGGTCTGCGGCGGGTTGTGCGGGAAACGCTTGTCGGCGGCCGCCAGAACCCGGTCGCTGACCTGTGCTTCGGCATGCGCCTTCAGGCCGTCGATCCAACCGTAGCCGACGCCATCACTGAACTGCTCCTTCTGCCGCCACAGGATGCTGTCCGGCAGATAGCCCTCGAAAGCCTCGCGCAGCACTGCCTTCTCGATGCGGCGACCACCGAAACCGGCGCCGACCATCTTGTGCGCGGCATCGAAACGCATCGCCACGTCGAGGAACTCGCGGTCCAGGAACGGCACGCGCGGCTCAACGCCCCAGGCCATCATCGACTTGTTGGCGCGCAGGCAATCGTAGTTGTGCAGGGCGTCGAGCTTGCGCACCAGTTCCTGGTGGAATTCGCGCGCGTCCGGCGCCTTGTGGAAGTAAAGATAGCCGCCGAAGATCTCGTCGCTGCCCTCACCGGACAGCACCATCTTCACGCCCATCGCCTTGATCCGGCGCGCCAGCAGGAACATCGGCGTGGAGGCGCGGATGGTGGTGACGTCGTAGGTTTCAATATGGCGGATCACCTCCGGCAGCACGTCCAGGCCTTCTTCGAAGGTGTATTCGAAGCCGTGGTGCACGGTGCCCAGCGCTTCGGCGGCCACCGCAGCAGCAGCCAGGTCCGGCGAGCCCTTCAGGCCGATGGCGAACGAATGCAGGCGCGGCCACCAGGCTTCGCTCTGGCCGCCATCTTCGATGCGACGGCGCGCATAACGTGCTGCCACGGCGGCAACCAGCGACGAATCCAGCCCGCCCGACAGCAGCACGCCATACGGCACGTCGCTCATCAACTGGCGTTCGACCGCATGTTCGAAGGCCTGGCGCAGCTCGGCGAGATCGGCCTGGCGGCCCTGCACGTCGTCGTACTCGCGCCACGGCTGCTGGTAGTAGCGCACCAGTTCACCGCTGGCGCTGTCGTAGTAATGGCCCGGCGGGAACTGGGCAACGTCGGCGCAGGTGTCGACCAGCGCCTTCATTTCAGACGCTACGCGCAGCCGCCCCTGCGCATCATGGCCCCAGTACAGCGGCACCACGCCGACCGGATCGCGCGCCACCAGCACACGGCCGGCTGCACGGTCCCACAGGGCGAAGGCAAAGATGCCGTTGAGCTGTTCCAGCCATTGCGCCGGCGATCCGCCCTGGCGGTACAGCGCGTTGATCACCTCGCAGTCCGAACCGGTCTGGAAGGCATAGGCTTCGGCGAGGCCGGCCTTGAGCTGCTGGTGGTTGTAGATCTCGCCGTTGACCGCCAGCGCCAGCTGCCCGTCTTCGGACAGCAGTGGCTGCGAGCCGCCGGCCGGATCGACGATGGCCAGGCGCTCGTGGACCAGCAGCGCGCCTTCGTCCAGATACACGCCGCTCCAGTCCGGGCCACGATGGCGCTGGCGCTGCGACAGCTCCAGCGCATGGCGGCGCAGGGAAGGAAGATCGTCACCGGCCTGCAGGCCGAAAATACCGAAGATCGAACACATGGGTGGAACTCCTGTTGTGGGGAAGTACACGGGGGGAAGGTGTTCGACCGGCCATCCAGGCCCGGGTGGGGCTGCGCCCGGGCACAAAAAAACCCGCATCGGCCGATGCGGGTTTTCTGGTGTCCGGGCGTATGTTGCTGTCTATCTACCCAGGGCGCAGTCCCGCATCGGCCGCGCGCGATTATTCGCACGCAGATTATTGCGGTTGGTGTTGTTGACGGCGGTGGCCAGGCGGAGCGACATGGATCCGACCGTAACCGGGTTTCCGGCGCGGCGCAACAGTTGCGATGGCAACCGATTCAGCGGCCACGCCGGTAGCGACCCGGATAATCCCCTGCCCGCTTTCCGGAACTCATGGATGAACCCCTCCTGCCGTCGCCTGCTGCCCCTCCTGGCCCTGATCGCCCTGGGCGGCTGCGCGACCACGCCCACCCGCCCGGTCGATGACAGCGAACGCGACGCCCTGGCCGCGGCTGCCGACGGCCAGTTCGATTCGGCGCTACGCGTGGCCAAGCTGTATCAGTACCGCAACGACGGGCGCGCACTGGACTGGTACGCGCGCGCCGCCGCCACCACGCCGCGCACGCACCGCACCACAAGCGCCGAGGAACAGCTGGGCAGGATCCTGGAACGCGGCCGGCTGGACAGTGCTGATACCCCGCAGAAGCCCGACGCAGTGGTGCTGAAACCCTCCGCGCGCAAGGCCTACCGCTGGTACCACCGCGCCGCCTATCACGGCTCGCCGTATGCGATGAGCGATCTGGAGACGTGGTATGAGCGACGTGGCGACATGGAGGGCGCGCTGCGCTGGCGCCTGCGCCGCGCGGTCTACCTGCGTCAGTTGTACAAGCTGCAGCCGTTGCGTGATGCCACCAGCGGGTCCGCGAAACCCGGCACTCCGCTCAGCGCTGATGCTTCACCGAATCCCGTGATCGCGCGCATCCAGCGCCGCGCCGCGCGCGGCGATGCCGAAGCGCAGGTGGACCTGGGCACGCTGTACGAGGCCGGCATCGGCGTGGTGCAGGACAAAACCGAAGCGCTGCGCTGGTATGAGCGTGCCGCTGCACAGGGCAACGTGTATGGCCAGTACCTGGCCGGGCTGGCACTCGGCCGCGGCGGCGATGGCCTGCAGAAGAACGTGGATGCGGCGGCGGCGTGGTTCGCCAAGGCCCACGCGCAGGACTTCTACATGGCCGACGAGTCGTACTGGCGCGAAGCGATCAAACCGCCGTTCTTCCGGTTCTCGGAGTAGCGCCGGGCCATGCCCGGCGGATCCACATAATCCGGCAGACCGGCGCTACACCAGCAGGCGTTCAACCAATCGCTGGTACAGCCCCGGCAGCGCTTCCAGCTCATCCACGCGCACGTTTTCATCCACCTGGTGGATGCTTGCGTTGACCGGGCCGACTTCGATGCACTGCGCACCCAGGGGTGCGATGAAGCGCGCATCGGAGGTGCCACCACCGGTGCTCTCGTCCGGCGCGCGGCCGGTGTGCTCGGCCAGCACCGCGCGCGCCGCTGCGCGCAATGTCCCTTCCGGGGTGTAGAACGGTTCACCGCTGCGGTGCCACTTCAGCGTGTACTGCAGGCCATGACGGTCCAGCAGCGTGGTGATCTCCGCTTCCAGCTTCGCTGCATCCCAATGCGGGTTGTAGCGGATGTTGAAATCCACCTCCAGCTCACCGGGAATCACGTTGTTGGCGCCGGTACCGGCATGGATGTTGGAGATCTGCAGGCTGGTCGCCGGAAAGCTCTCGTAACCCTCGTCCCAGCGCCATGCGCTCAGTTCGGCCAGCATCGGTGCGGCAAGATGGATCGGATTGCGCGCCTTGTCCGGGTAGGCAACGTGGCCCTGCACACCCTGCACGCGTAGCTTGGCCGACAGGCTGCCCCGTCGTCCCACGCGCAGCAGGTCGCCCAGCGTGGCAGTGGACGACGGCTCGCCGGTGATGCACCAGTCGATGCGCTGGCCGCGCTCGGCGAACAGCCGTGCGACATGGCGCACGCCGTCGATGGCATCGCCCTCTTCGTCGCTGGTCAACAGCACCGCCAGCGTGCCGGTGTGCTGCGGATGCGCCGCGACGAACTGTTCGGCAGCGATCACGAATGCGGCCACGCTGCCCTTCATGTCCGCGGTGCCGCGACCGTACAGCACACCATCGCGGATCTGCGGTGCGAACGGATCGCTCTGCCATGCCTCGCGCGGGCCCGGCGGCACCACGTCGGTGTGGCCCAGCAGGACCAGCACCGGTGCGCCGCTGCCGTGGGTGGCCCACAGGTTGTCGACCTCACCCAGCCGCAGGTGCTCGCAGGTGAAACCGGCCGCCTGCAGACGTTCACCGATCAGCGCCTGGCAACCGGCATCGTCCGGGGTCACCGACGGCCGTGCAATCAGATCGCAGGCCAGGTCGAGGACGGCGCTCACGCGCCGCCCACGCCGAAGCGCGCCTTGAAGCCGTTGTCGCTGAAACCCTGGCTGACCTTGCCGTCGGCAGTCACCACCAGCGGGCGCTTGATCAGCTGGGGGTATTCGCGCAGCAGCAGCTTCCACTCCGCTTCCGAATCGGCGGCCTTGCGGTTGTCCGGCAACTGCCGCCAGGTGGTGGAGGACCTGTTGACCATCGCCGCCAGGCCACCCAGCTGGGCGGCCCATTCCAGCAGCGTTTCCGGGCTGGGCTTGTTGTCGCGGTAGTCGACGAAGGTGTACGGCACGCCGAAGCGGTCCAGCCACTTGCTCGCCTTCCTGCAGGTATCGCAGTTCTTCAGACCGTAGACGGTGGTGCTCATGCGTGCGGCTCCGTCAGTCGGCCAGGCCGCGCAGCAGGTCGTTGACGCTGGTCTTGCTGCGAGTGCGGGCATCGACCTGCTTGACGATCACCGCGCAGTACAGCGAGTGGGTACCGTCCTTGCTCGGCAGCGAGCCGGACACCACCACGCTGTACGGCGGGATGTAGCCGTAGCTGATTTCGCCGGTGGCGCGGTTGTAGATGCGGGTGCTCTGGCTGAGGAACACGCCCATGCCGATCACGCTGTGATGGCCGACGACCACGCCTTCCACCACTTCCGAACGCGCACCGATGAAGCAATGGTCTTCGATGATGGTCGGGCTGGCCTGCAGCGGCTCGAGCACGCCGCCGATGCCGGCACCACCGGACAGGTGGCAGTGCTGGCCGATCTGCGCGCAGGAACCAACGGTGGCCCAGGTGTCGACCATGGTGCCTTCGCCGACATACGCACCGATGTTGGTGAAGCTCGGCATCAGCACCACGTCCTTGCCGAAATACGTGCCGCGACGGGCAATCGCACCCGGCACCACGCGCACGCCGCCGCGGCGGAACTTCGCCTCGTCATAGCCGGCAAAGCGCGATTCGACCTTGTCCCAGAACGGTGCCGGGCGTGCATCGACCACGGCCATGTCGTTGACGCGGAAATACAGCAGCACCGCCTTCTTCAGCCATTCGTTGACCTTCCAGCCACCATGGCCGTCCGGCTCGGCGACGCGGAATTCGCCGCTTTCCAGGCCATCGATCACGCGGTTGACCAGCGGACGGGTCGAGCCTTCCAGTTCGTGCAGGGTCAGCGTGGCGCGGCGCTCGAACGCGCTTTCGATGCCGAACTTCAGTTCTTCCACGCCCGGACCGGCCGGCTTGCGCAGCGACTTGCGTGCGATGTTCTCGGCGCGCGCGGCTTCGGCGGTCTTGGCCGGGGCCTTCTTCGCCGGGGCCTTCTTCACCGCAGCCTTCTTCGGCGCGGCAGTCTTCTTCGCAACCGGCTCAGCGGCAGCGGTCTTTTTGGCTGCTGCGCTCTTGGCGGTCGCGACAGTCTTCTTTACAGGCTTGGTGGCCATCAGGCGGGGTCTCCGGCGTTTCGATCAGGGTCCAGGCAGGCCAGCATTGCGTCATGCAGCTGCTGCCGGGCGGATTCAGTCAGGAGGAGGTCGTGTTCGTCACTGATCACGAAGGTGTCTTCGGCGCGTTCGCCGAATGTGGCAATGCGCGCGTCCTGCACGCGCAGACCCTGGTTGCGCAGCACGAACGCCACGTCGGCCAGCAGGCCGGGGCGGTCGGGGGCGACCAGGGCAAAACGGGTCGCGCCGGGTTCATCGCGGAACTCGATGCGCGGGGCAAAACGGAAGTGGCGAAGCTGGCGTGGCACCACCCGGCGCGAGGGACGCAGCCGCGTCAAATCGCCACTGAGCGCCTCGCGCAGGGCTGCTTCCAGGTTGGCGCTGCTGCCATCGGCAAACGTATCGGCCGGGCTCACTTCAAAATTATCGAAAATCGTGTCAGCCGGACCATCCAGCACGCGCGCGCGGTGGATGCCGTAGCCCTTGCGGTCCAGGGTCATCACGATCGCGGCGAACAGGCCATCACGGTCCGGCGAGTGCACGAACACTTCCAGTGCCGGGTCGTCGACGCTGATGCGGCGTACCTTCACCAGCGTCTGGCCCTGCTTGATCGGTACCAGCGCGGCGGCCTGCCAGGCCAGCTGTTCCGGGCGCAAACGGATGAAACCTTCGTCGGGCATCACCGCGAACTGGCGGTCGATGGTGGCATCGTCGTAGCCCTGCTCGCGTACCAGCGCACGCACGCTGTCGCGCGCTTCGGCCACGCGCTCGGCGGCCGGCACCGGGTGCTCCAGGCCTTCGCGCAGCGCGCGCCGGGTAGCGAAGTACAGATCGGCCAGCAGCCGGTCCTTCCACGCGTTCCACAGTTTCGGGCTGGTGCCGGCGATGTCGGCGCAGGTCAGCAGGTAAAGGTAATCGAGGCGGTCGCGGCTGCCGACCAGGGTCGCGAAACGATGGATCACGTCCGCATCGGCGATGTCCTGCTTCTGCGCGGTCACCGACATCCGCAGGTGCTGTTCGACCAGCCAGGCCACCAGCTCGGTATCCGAACCACTCAGCCCCTGCGCGTGGCAGAAGGCCCGTGCATCGACCGCGCCCAGTTCGGAATGATCGCCGCCACGGCCCTTGGCGATGTCGTGGAACAGGCCGGCCAGCAGCAGCAGTTCGGGCTTGCGCAGGCGCGGCCAGACTTCGTGGGCGATCGAGAAACGTTCGTCGGCGCGACTGCTGGCGAACAACCCCATGTTGCGCAGGACCATCAGCGTGTGCTGGTCGACGGTGTAGACGTGGAACAGGTCGAACTGCATGCGCCCGCTTACCTGGGCGAACGCGGGAATCCACTGCCCGAGCACGCCCAGCCGCGCCATGCGCGAAAGCGTGTCGACCGGGCGCTGGCCGCGCAGCAGGGCCATGAACTGTTCGCGCGCGTCAGGGTCTGCCTGGTCATACGCAGGCAGCAGCGGCAGCGATTCGGCCAGCGCGCGCGCGGTCAACGAATGCAGGCCGCGGATCTGCGGATTGTTCGCCCAGCTGGCGAACAGCGCGAAGACCTGGCCGATGTCCGCGTTCGGCCAGTCGGCATCGTTGGCCGCCAGATAGCCACGGCGCAGGGCGAACCCCACGGTCAGCGGCTCGGGCTGCGCCTCGCCATCGAACTGTTCCTCGAAGCGCTGCAGCAGACGATCGCTGATCCGCCGCACCACCGAAGCGGCGCGGTAGAAGCCCTGCATCATCTTCTCGACGCCCAGGCTTTCGGCGTCGTCTTCAAAGCCCAGACGCGCGGCCAGGGTCTTCTGGTAATCGAAGCGCAGGCGCTCTTCCGGGCGTCGCGCCACCAGATGCAGGCCGAAGCGCAGTCGTGCCAGCACCGCGCGTTCGCGCTTCAGCGCAGCGGCCTCGTCAGCGCCCAGGTGGCCCAGGCCGACCAGTGCTTCCAGATCTCGCACACCAAACGCACGCAGCGCCATCCAGCCCAGCGTATTGAGATCACGCAGGCCGCCGGGGCCATCCTTCAGGTCCGGCTCAAGGTTGTCGGCGGTATCACCGAAGCGCTGGTGGCGGTTGCGCAGCTCCTCCAGCTTGGCCAGGAAAAACGCACGTGGCGGCCACAGTTCGCGGTCATCCACCGCCGCACGCAGTGCACGCCGCGCCGCCTCATCGGCCGTCAGCGGGCGCGCTTCGATCAACGCCGTCAGCACGGTCTGATCGGCAGCGGCCTCGCTGCATTGCGCGGCCGAACGCACCGCGTGACTGACCGCCAGGCCGCAATCCCACAGCAGCGCGAACAGCCGCGCGAGCGACTCTTCGTGGGCCAGCTGCGCCTGTGGATCGCCGAACACCAGCAGGTCGATGTCCGAACGCGGGAACAGTTCACCGCGCCCATAGCCACCCACCGCGAACAGCGACAGACCACTGTCGGCCGGCAGGCAGCGCTGCCATGCATGGCGGATCAGGTGATCGGCCGCGCGCGCGCGCAACGCCAGCAGTCGCTCGATGTTGTCGCCCTGGTCGAAGCGGCGGTACAGGCGCGTATCGGCCTGCTGCAGCGCATCGCGCGCGGCAGCAGCCCAATCCGGGTCGTTGAGCGACGCGGCCGGCGTGTCCAGCAGCGAACTCGCCGGCAGCATCGTCAGGAGACCTGCGACTCGCCCGGCGACAGGGTCAGCACGTCCACGCCGGTCTCGGTGACCGCGATCATGTGCTCCCACTGCGCCGACAGCTTGCGGTCCTTGGTCACTACGGTCCAGCCATCGGGCAGCACCTTGTTGTAGCGGGTGCCCTCGTTGATCATCGGCTCGATGGTGAAGGTCATGCCCGGCTGCAGCACCAGACCCTGGCCCGGACGGCCGTAATGCACCACCTGCGGTTCATCGTGGTAGACCTTGCCGATGCCATGGCCGCAGTACTCGCGCACCACGCTGAAGCGCTCGCCTTCGGCATAGCTCTGGATCGCATGGCCGACGTCGCCCAGGGTTGCGCCCGGACGCACCGCGCGGATGCCGCGCCACATCGCCTCATAGGTGGCGTCGACCAGGCGCTTGGCCATCACCGACGGGGTGCCGACGAAATACATGCGGCTGGTGTCGCCATGCCAGCCGTCCTTGATGACGGTGACGTCGATATTGATGATGTCGCCATCCTTGAGAACCTTCCCTTCGCTGGGAATGCCGTGGCAGATGACATTGTTGACCGAGGTGCACACGGTCTTGGGGAAGCCGCGGTAGCCGACGTTGGCCGGAATGGCGCCCTGCACGTTCACGACATGGTCGTGGCAGATGCGGTCCAGTTCCTCGGTCGTGACACCGGGCTTGACGTGGGGGGTGACGATGTCGAGCACTTCGCTGGCCAGGCGGCCGGCGATGCGCATCATCTCGATTTCCTGCGGGGTTTTGATATTCACGCTCATGGCACCCATTATCGCCGATCCGGCCGCAATCTGAACGAACGCCACCCAACTGGCGATCCGGGCCATGCACGGATCCGGCAAGGAAGGTGAAAGCGTGATGGCCCACACCCTTTCGATAGCCTGTTTCTCACGGAATACAGACACTTGCGGTGCCTACGCTGGCCCCACTGTCGTCAAAACGGCGCCGAACGTGCCGTTTTCGCCCTGTTCAACGGACCTTCGGGTCAGGGAGGTTGTCCATGCGATCCGCAGCTCGTTCCCCTTTGGCCTGGGCCTTGGCCCTGCTGGTGGCCGGCCCGGCAGCCGCCGCCGACACCGTCACGTTCAATGTCCTGCTGACCATCAACAAGGCCTGCACGATCACGGCCGCAGCAGCGACCAACGTCAACTTCGGCAATGCCGATTCAAGCTCCGTCACCCCGCTGAATGCGCAGGGCACGGTGACCGCCCAGTGCAGCGTGACCACCCCTTATACGATCGCGCTCAATGCCGGCCTCAACCCCACCACCGCCGGTGACGTGACCACCCGCCGCATGCGCAATACCGACACCGGGGTGACCGCCAACAACTTCGTCGGTTATCAGCTCTACCAGGATTCCGGCCACAACACCGTGTGGGGCGCGAGCACTGGCACCAACACGGTGGCTGGCACCGGCACCGGCGCCAACCAGGTCTACCAGGTGTACGGCCAGGTGGCCAACCCCAGCCTCAGCAACGCTGCCCCCGGTTCCTACCAGGACACCATCACCGCCACCATCACTTACTGAGGGCGTGCCGATGCCACTGCCGCGCGTACGCCGCTTGCAACGGCTGGCGCTGATTGCGTTGGCGCTGGCGCCTGCGCTTTGCCTGGCCGCCAGCCTGCAGGTGTCGCCAACCCAGTTCGAGCTGCGCCCCGGGCAGAACGCCGAGGCCCTGTGGATCAGCAACAGTGGTACCGAACCGGTGCAGGTGCAGGTGCGCATCTACCGTTGGCAGCAGGCCGATGGCCGCGACCAGCTCGAGAGCAGTGACGACCTGCTGCCAAGCCCGCCGATGCAGTCGCTCGCCGCCGGCCAGCGGCAACTGGTGCGCCTGGTCCGCGTCGATGCCGCCGCTCCTGCCGAGCAGCAGGCATTCCGGGTGATCGTCGATGAGATCCCGGCCTACGATCCAGCCCGCCAAGGCATGCAGTTCGTGCTGCGCTATTCGATTCCCTTCTTCGTGCAGCCGGACGGCAAGCCGCCCATGCCGCAACTGCAGGCGCGACTGGTCGATGGCGGCGCCAGCCCAGCCATGCTGGAAGTACACAACAGCGGCAACGGACACGCGCAGATCGCCGATCTGGCGGTCGCCCTGGAGGGCCGCAGCACGCCATTGCTGCCGGGTCTGGTGGGCTATGTGCTGCCAAGGCAGACCATGCGCTGGGCCCTGCAGCAGGCTCCTGCACACGTGGTCGGCGGCACCTTCAGTGCGAGGATCAATGGTGGGTCGCAGCTTACGCCCCTGCCTGCGACGCCGCCGGCTCGCTGAGGCCTGCATGCTGGCCTGCTGCACCGGCCTGGCTTCTGTCTCCGTGCACGGCGCCGGCCGTGGCCTGCCGGCACCTGCTACCGACATCGCCGCCGAAGCGTCGCTACCCGCACCGACACCGTTGACCGCTCCGCAGGCGCTGTATCTGGACACCAGCCTCAACCAGGCGCAGCGCGGCCTGATGCTGTTCCATGAGCAGGGTGGACGGCTGCAGGCACCGGCCTCTACGCTGCGCCAGCTCGGCTTTCCCGTGCGCGGCGACGCGCCGGTCTACCTGGATCAGATCCCGCAACTGATAGTTCATTACGACGCCAGCCTGCAGGTACTGGACCTGCACGTACCGCTGCAGCAGCTGCAGTTGCCGGTAGCGCAGCTGGGCAGGGGCATCGAGTCGGCGCCGGCCGCACAGGCGTCACCCGGCATGGCTGTCAACTACGACGTCTACGCCAGCCACAGCAATGGGCTGGGCAATGTCAGCCTCAACAGCGACGTCCGCCTGTTCGGCTTCGGCAACGGCACCCTGCGCAACACGGCGCTGATGCGCAGCTACCAACTCCCCGGCGAAGGCTGGCAGCAGGAATCGGTGCGGCTGGATACCAGCTGGCGCCTGGACTTGCCGGAGCAGGCACTGACCCTGACGGTGGGCGACTTCTACAGCGGGTTCCTGGAGTGGAGCCGCCCTGCCCGCATGGCCGGGGTGCAGATCGGTCGCAACTACGGCCTGCAGCCCTACCGTGTGCTCACCCCCACGCCGGCCTTCCTCGGCGAGGCGGTCGTCCCGTCCAGCGTCGAGCTCTACATCGACGGGCTTCGCCAGTACACCGGACAGGTCCCGGTCGGTCCGTTCCAGCTTGCCGCACAACCCGGCATCAATGGCACCGGCACAGCCCAGGTGGTGGTCACCGATGCTTTTGGCCGCATGCAGACCCTGGACTTCGCCTTCTACGGCACCCAGCAACTGCTCGCGGCGGGCCTGTCGGACTGGTCCGCAGGCCTTGGCAGGTTGCGTCGCGACTATGGCATCCACTCGTTCCGCTATGACACCGACACCGTCGCCAGCGCCACCCTGCGACGCGGCGTCAGCAACCGCTTCACCGCCGAAGCGCATGCGGAAGGCGGTGGCGGCATCGTCAATGCAGGGCTCGGCGGTGCGTGGCTGCTCGGCCAGGCCGGCGTGCTCAGCGCGAACTGGAGCGAAAGCCGCGACGGCCAGCGCAGCGGCCGCCAGTACGGCCTGGGCTACAACTGGAACAACCGCCGCTTCAATGTAAACCTGGCCAGCCGCCGCACCAGCGGCGACTACCGCGATCTCGGCAGCCTGCAGGACAACGTCCCGCCCCGGGTCAGCGAGCAGGCATCGTTCGGCGTTGACCTGCAGCAGCTGGGGTCCTTCAGCGTGAGCTACCTGCGCCTGGACCAGCCGCAGCCCCTTTTCAACGCGCCGCAACCGGCGCCACCGCAGGCACTGCCGTTCAGTCGCAGCCGCTACCTGAGCCTGTTCTGGTCACGCACGTTCGGCCGCTGGAACGCCTATCTTTCTGCCACCCAGGACATCGACCAGCGTCGCAACCGCAGCGTCTACCTGTCACTGGGCACCCATCTGGGCCAGGACCGGCAGGCCACCCTGTCGGCGCAGCGCAACGGCGACCGCCATTACGCCAGCGCCGAGGTCATGCGGCCGGTGCCTGGCGACGGTGGCCGGGGTGGCCCGGGGTGGCGCCTGCAGGCGCGCGACGATGGCGGCGGCCTGGCCGAGATCGGCGCACTCGGCGCTCACGGCCGCTACGCCGCCGGCATATCCCGCAACAGCGGGCAGACCTTCGCCTACGGCAATGCCAGTGGCAGTCTGGTATGGATGGCCGGCAGCGTGTTTGCCGCACGCGAAGTGCCAGACGCCTTCGCCGTGGTCTCCACCGGTCGCCCTGGCGTTCCGGTGCTGCTTGAAAACAGGCAGATCGGCGTCACCGATCACAAGGGCCTGCTGCTGGTCACACCGCTGCTGTCATGGCAACGCAACCGCCTGACGATCGACACACTGGGACTTCCTGCCGACCTGCGTGCCGAGCAGGTGGAGACCTTGGCCACGCCCCGCCAGGGCGCCGGAATGCGCGTGGACTTCGCACTGCGACAGTCGCATGGCGTGCTGTTGACCCTGCTTGATGGCAACGGCAGCCCCCTGCCCTTGGGCGCGCGCGTGCAGGGCGAGGGCATGCCACCCACCGTGGTCGGCCATGATGGCCAGGCCTGGGTAGAGCTCGGCAGCGAAACCACCCTGCTGCAGGTCGACAGCGAACAGGGCCGTTGCCACATACAGGTGCAGCGCCCCGGGCCCGGCATCCGCCGGCTCGCTGCGCTGCGCTGCGCGCCGGAGCAACACCCGTGATCCGCCTTCTGGGTGCGTTGATGGCCCTGTGGCTGGGTCTCCAGGCGTTGCCGGCGCGCGCGGCTACGTCCTGCTCGCTGACCAGTCCGACGCTGTCCTTCGGCACCGTCTCCAACGGTCTGGTTGACACCACCACGACCTTCAACATCAACTGCAGCACCGGTGCGGTCGCGCTGCTGGCCAACGCCCGCGTGACGTTCTGCGTGGGCCTGCCCGCAGGTACCGGCGGCACCACCATCACCCCCTCACGCACGTTCGCCAACAGCTTCGGCGACCGCCTCAACTACCAGATCTACAGCGATGCCGCGCGTACCAGCGTGTTCGGCAGCGGCAGCGCCAGCAGCCCCGCCTGGGCCATGTACCAGATGCAGTACCCGGTTCCTGTCCTGGGCGGATCCGGCTCCGGCACGGTCACGCTTTACGGCCGCTATCCGGCCAGCCAGCTGCTGTCGGCCGGCGCCTTCACCAGCACCCTGGCCGCCACGTTCCAGTACGCCTACAACGAACCCATCCTTGGCACACCGCCCTACCCTGCCAACTGCACCGTGGGGTCGCCCACCGTCACCGGCAATTCGGGGCTGATCACCGCCACGATGTCGGTGATCGCCAACGCCACCGTCAATCCGTCGTGCGGCACCTATGTCACCGCGCCGATGAACTTCGGCAGCAGCACCGGCACGGTGCTCGCCAACATCGACCGCACCGCGGTGTTCAGCCTGACCTGTGTCAACCGCAGCGCCTTCCAGATAGGCCTGGACAACGGCAGCAACGCCGATGGCGCAGGCAACCGGCGCATGCGCGTCGGCAGCACCGGTGCAACCGTGCCCTACGAGCTCTACCAGAATGCAGGGAGAACCCTGCGCTGGGGCAACGTGCTCAACAGCAGCACCGTGCCCGGCACGGGCAGCGGATCGGCACAGAGCCTTACCATCTACGGCCGGGTTGCTCCCACCAGCGCCGCCACGACGTCGCCGGGTGTCTACACCGACACGGTCACGGTCACCATCACCTACTGAGCGTTCCGGCTACAGATCTGCGCAGGAACGCCGATATGGCCTGCGTCCCCACTGCCGGCACCGCCATTGCGTTACGTCCTCCTGTTGGCCAGCGTCAGCGTACTCGGCAGCACCTTCGCCCTCGCGGCAGCTCCGCAGTCGCACGCCAGCCTGGCCATCACCCTGCAGGTCAGCGATGCGCGCCGGGCACCTGCCGCGCAGCAGCGCAGCGATGCGCCTGCACCCGTGCCGTTGCAGGTGCAGGCATTGACCCCGGCAGCTCCCCGCAGCTCCGCAGCAGCGGCGATGGTGACGGTGACCTATTGATGCGTCGCCTGCTGTGGCTGTGGCTGGCACTCACACCGTGCCTGGCGCACAGCCTTGAACTGTCCAGCACCCGGTTGCTGCTGCCGGCTGATCGCACCGACACCGAACTATGGCTGCGCAACCCCGAAGCCGGCACCTGGCAGGGTGAGGCCCGGCTGTACCGATGGCAGCAACAGGACGATGGCGAACAGCTGCTGCCTGCCGAAGACGTGGCGCTGAGCCCTCGCAGGCTGCAGATCGCGGCCGGCCAGCGCCAGCGATTGCGCGTTGTGCGCCTCGGCCCGGCCCCTGCTGGCGTGTAGCACGCGTATTGGCTGGTGATCAGCCCGGCGAGTGTTGTGCCCACACCGTTTCCTCCGATCCGCTACTCGCTGCCGGTCTTCCTCGATCCGGTCGCATTGGCGGCGCCCACCCTGCTGCACCTGCAGGCACGCGCGCTGCCCGGACAGCCGCAGCAGCTGTGGCTCTACAATGAAGGCACGCGCCATGCGCACCTGGCCGACCTGGTGTTTATGGACGCCAAAGGACGCCGCCAGCTGTTGATCGCCGGCCTGGCCGGCTACGTCCTGCCAGGGAGCCGCCGCCACTGGGCGCTGCCCTGGCGCGCCGATGGCTATGCTGGCGGCCGCTTCCGGGCCCGCCTGGACCATGCACCGGAGGCGGCTCTGGACGCCCCGCCCCCGTCATTTGCGGCCGGAGCACCTGGCGGGCTATAATTGCCCGGATGTCCTGCCGCCCTGTGCGCGGGACGCCGTCCACACCGGACGTCACCGGTGAATCCACACCTGCTGCCCCCATCCGTGCCGGGGTGCTCCGCAAGGAGTTCGGCCACGGAGGCAACAGGGAAGCCCAACCCCGGAACCTTCAGCGCTTCCACGCGTCCCGCATACCTATCCCGCGGGCGGAATCGCCGGTTCCCCATCAGGAGTATTGCAATGCCCCAGGTCACCATGCGTCAGATGCTGGAAGCCGGCGTCCACTTCGGCCACCAGACCCGCTACTGGAACCCGAAAATGGCTCCGTACATCTTCGGCGCCCGCGGCAAGATCCACATCATCAACCTGGAAAAGACCGTCCCGCTGTTCAACGACGCGATGAACTTCATCTCGTCGGTTGCCCAGAAGCGCGGCACCATCCTGTTCCTGGGCACCAAGCGCAGCGCGCGTGAGTCCATCCGTGAAGAAGCCGAGCGTTGCGGCATGCCCTTCATGAACCAGCGTTGGCTGGGCGGCACCCTGACCAACTTCCGTACCGTGAAGCAGTCGGTTGCCCGCCTGAAGGAACTGGAAGCCGGTGAATCCGACGG
Organism: Stenotrophomonas sp. HMWF023; assembly: GCF_003060985.1. Taxonomy (NCBI): domain Bacteria; kingdom Pseudomonadati; phylum Pseudomonadota; class Gammaproteobacteria; order Lysobacterales; family Lysobacteraceae; genus Stenotrophomonas; species Stenotrophomonas sp. HMWF023. The sequence continues at coordinate 4,699 of NZ_QAIJ01000195.1, read as the reverse complement.
CACCTTCGAGAAGCTGGTCAAGCACGAAGTGCTGGGCCTGCGTCGCGAGCGCGACAAGCTGGAAGCCTCGCTGGGCGGCATCAAGGACATGAACCGTCTGCCGGACGCGATCTTCGTCATCGATATCGGCCACGAAGACATCGCCATCAAGGAAGCCAAGAAGCTCGGCATCCCGGTGATCGCTGTCGTCGATACCAACTACAACCCGGAGCTGGTGGATTACGCGATCCCGGGCAACGACGACGCCATCCGTGCCGTGCAGCTGTACGCACGCGCTGCTGCTGACGCCGTGCTGGAAGGCAAGGCTGCTGCGCCGCACGCTGCCACCGTCCGTGAAGAAGAGTTCGCCGACGCTCCGGCCGAAGAAGGCAAGCCGGTTCGCCGCGCTCCGGCCAAGAAGGCCGTTGCTGCCGACAAGGGCGAAGCCCAGGCCTGATCCAGGCCCCGGTGGGCGCCACGCGCCCACCTTTCCTGTCCGCTGCCGATGGCGCGACGACAGGAAACTGTCACACGGGCCGGCCACCATGCCGGCCCAACCCCTTTCTTTCGTGAGGTAATCCCGTGGAAATCACTGCTTCCCTGGTCAAGGAACTGCGCGAGCGCACCGGCGCCGGCATGATGGAATGCAAGAAGGCGCTCACCGAGGCCGGCGGCAACATCGACGCCGCTGCTGAAGCGCTGCGCAAGTCCGGCGCCGCCAAGGCCGACAAGAAGGCTGACCGCGTGGCCGCCGAAGGTCGTCTGGGCCTGGCCCAGGACGGCGGCAAGGCCGTGCTGGTCGAGATCAACTCGGAAACCGACTTCGTCGCCAACGACATCAACTTCAAGAACTTCGTCGATTCCGTCGCTGCCGCTGCCCTGGCATCGGGCGCCACCGACGTGGAAGTGCTGAAGAGCGCCAAGCTGGCCACCGGCGAAACCGTCGAAGAAGCCCGCGCCACCGCCATCCAGAAGCTGGGCGAGAACATCCTCATCCGTCGCCTGGTCAAGCTGGACACCACCGGCAACGTGGGTTCCTACGTCCACACCAACGGCAAGGTCGGCGTGCTGATCGACCTGATCGGCGGCGACGCCGAACTGGCTCGCGGCCTGGCCATGCACGTGGCTGCGCTGAAGCCGCCGCACAACAAGGCTGCCGATGTGCCGGCCGAGTTCGTGGAAAAGGAAAAGGAAATCGAACTGGCCAAGATGTCCGAAAAGGACAAGTCCAAGCCGGCCGACATCCTGGAAAAGATCATCAGCGGCAAGATCAACAAGATCGTCAGCGAAGTGACCCTGTACGGCCAGAGCTACGTGCTGGACGGCGACAAGTCCGTCGAGCAGGTCGTCAAGGCTGCCGGCGCCGACGTGGCTGGCTTCCAGCTGCTGGTCGTTGGCGAAGGCATCGAGAAGGTGGTGGAAGACTACGCCGCCGAAGTTGCCAAGGCGATGCAGGTCTGATTCCAGCCTCGCGGCTGTGATGAAACCAGAAGGAGCCGCGGGAAACCGCGGCTCTTTTTTTATGCCTGCACCCGCGGTGGGTGCCCTTTCTGTGGGTGCGCACCGTTGCTGCGCACACCGGAACCAAGGGTCTTTGCGTTGCGTGCGAATCAAGCCGATACTCGGCACAGGGAACCTGCAGTCACATAACAGGAACGAAAGTCGCGGACTGTGATGCATTCCTAGGTATTCTTGTCCTAATGGAATTGAACGACCCGACATGCCTCCCGAGCTGACAGCTGCACTGGCGCTTTGCCGCAACCTCCCCTCGCCGCCCGGTATTGCCCTGCGCATCATCGAACTGGCCCAGGACCCGGAAGCGGACATCGCAACCGCTGCGGACATCATCGCCATCGACATGGCGTTGAGTGCCCGCATGCTGCGTATCGCCAATTCGCCGCTGTACGCCAGCCGGCGCCGGATCGAGAACCTCGGCCAGGCGCTGACCATGCTCGGACTGAACGCTACGATCAGCCTCGCCCTGGGCTTCACCGTCACCCAGGGCCTGACCGGCAAAGGCGGCGCCGACCACGACCTGCGCCAGCGCGCCTGGAAGCGCAGCATCCTCAGCGCGCTGGCGGCCAGCCAGCTCGGCCAGGCGCGCGGCCTGCGCCGGCTGGAGGAGCTGATGCTGGCCGGGCTGCTGCAGGACATGGGCGTGCTGTGCCTGGCCCAGGCCGAATCCGAACGCTACCTGCCCCTGCTGCGCGAAGCGCGCGACAACCCCGACCTGATCGCGCGCGAGCGCCAGGAACTCGGCTGCAGCCACGCCGACGTCGGTGCATGGGTAGCGGAGGAGTGGGGCCTGCCGCGCTACCTGGTGGACAGCATCCGCCACAGCGAAGACGAAGGTGCCGCCGAGAATCCATTCCAGGCCTGCGTACAGCTGTCTGGCGCCGTCGCCGACATCTGGCTGGACGAAGACGCCGATGCTGCCCGCGAACGCGCCCTGCAGCAGGTCCACGACCGGCTGGAGCTGGACAGCGCCCGCTTCGACCAGGTCCTGGCGCGGATCAGCGAAGCGCTGCCGGACATCGCCAGCCTGTTCGAGAACGGCCTGAATTCGCCAGCCCGCGTGCGCGAGCTGATCGACCACGCCCAGGAGCTGGCCACCCTGCGCAACCTGCGCGAACTGCAGGATGCCGATCAGGCCCGCCGTCGCGCCGATGAATTCGAGGCCCGCGCCAAGCGCCTGGCCGACCAGGCCCATCGCGATGCCCTGACCGGCGTCCTCAACCGTCGCCAGCTCGAAGCCGTGCTTGAACAGGAATTCCTGCGTGCCGGCCGCCATGGCTGGCCGTTGTCGGTGGCCTTCATCGACCTGGACGATTTCAAGAAGATCAACGACGCCCACGGCCACCTGACCGGCGACGAGGTGCTGCGCGCCTTTGCCGGCAAGCTGCAGGGGCAGCTGCGCAACAGCGACACCGTCGCCCGCTTCGGCGGCGAGGAGTTTGTCGCGCTGCTGCCCAATACCAGCGAATCGGTGGCCCTGGACGTGATCCGCCGGGTACTGGCCAACATCGTCGCCACCCCGATGGCGGAACTGGAAGGCGGCCCGCTGTTCATCACCTTCTCGGCCGGCGTAGCCACCCAGGGCGGCTACGAGCGTTTTGCCGGCGTGCAGGACCTGCTGCGCGCTGCAGATGACGTGCTTTACCGCTCCAAGAACCTGGGCCGCAACCGGGTCATTGCACGCTCTCCCGGTGAGCTGGGGCATGATGAGCTGTCTGCCACTGCGGGCGCTGAGCTGGGCTGAATGGTGCGCCCCGGATGTACGGGGCA
>NZ_QAIJ01000195.1:0-1425 GCF_003060985.1 Stenotrophomonas sp. HMWF023 | reverse complement strand
GCTCGCCTATCGCCGCATCCTGTTGAAACTTTCCGGGGAGGCGCTGATGGGAGATGAGGACTACGGCATCGACCCCAAGATCATCAACCGCCTGGCCCGTGAGGTCGTCGAGGCCCAGCAGGCCGGCGCCGAAGTCGCCCTGGTCATCGGCGGTGGCAACATCTTCCGCGGTGCAGGCCTGGCCGCTGGCGGCATGGACCGCGTCACCGGCGACCAGATGGGCATGCTGGCCACGGTCATCAACGCACTGGCCATGCAGGATGCGCTGGAAAAAGTGGGCGCCAAGGCCCGCGTGATGAGCGCGATCAAGATCAACGACGTGTGCGAGGACTACATCCGCCGCCGCGCCATCCGCCATCTGGAAAAGGGCCGCCTGGTGATCTTCGCCGCAGGCGTCGGCAGCCCGTTCTTCACCACCGACTCGGGCGCGGCCCTGCGCGCCATCGAGATCGGCGCCGACCTGCTGCTGAAGGCAACCAAGGTCGATGGCGTGTACGACAAGGATCCGAACAAGTACAGCGACGCCGTCCGTTTCGACAGCCTGAGCTACGACGAAGTGATCCGCCGTGGCCTGGAAGTGATGGATACCGCCGCCTTCGCCCTGGCCCGCGACAGCGACCTGCCGATGCGCGTGTTCGACATGGGCCAGCCCGGCGAGCTGCTGAAGATCCTGCACGGCGAGAACATCGGCACCCTCGTCCAGGGCCGCGACCCGGCCTGAGGCTGAGCGCAAGGCGACCTCCGGGCCGATTCAGGCCCGGCGGCGTCCCGTATTCGCCTATAATCGCCCGATTCCAGTTACATCCAGGACCCTGGCGATGCTCAACGACATCAAGAACAACGCGCAGACGCGCATGGCCAAGAGCATCGACGCTCTTAAGCACACCCTCACCTCGATCCGCACCGGCCGCGCAACGCCGGCCCTGCTGGACCGCGTCACGGTCAATGCTTACGGCAACGCCAGCACGCCGCTGAACCAGGTTGCGTCCATTTCCAACCCCGACGCCCACTCCCTGCTGGTCACGCCCTTCGACAAGAGCATGATCAAGGAGATCGAGAAGGGCCTGTACAACATCGAGCTGACCCCGAACACCATCGGCACCTCGATCCGCGTCAACCTGCCGCCGCCGACCGAAGAGCGCCGCAAGGAACTGGCCAAGCAGGTACAGAAGGAAGGCGAAGGCGCCAAGATCGCCGTGCGCAACATCCGCCAGGATGCCAACAAGGAAGTCGCCAAGCTGCTGAAGGACAAGGTCATCAGCGAAGACGAGAAGAAGCGCGGCGAAGACGATATCCAGAAGTTGACCGACGCCAACATCAAGGACATCGACAAGGTCGTCGCCGACAAGGAAAAGGAACTGATGTCGGTCTGAAGTCGATGCCTTCAGTCCCGCCCCCCCTGCCGGCCGCCCTGCCGCGCCACGT
>NZ_QAIJ01000194.1:0-1311 GCF_003060985.1 Stenotrophomonas sp. HMWF023 | reverse complement strand
AAATGGACGACCCGATCCGTTGCGGCCACGGTCGGAGCACTCGGCGCCATGCTGGTCATTGGCCTGCAGGCGACGCCCGTCCCCACTTCGACCATGGCCGAAGGCTCGCTGCAACTGCTGTTGATTCTGCCTATTCCCGCGATCGCCCTGACCTGCATGCTTGGGTGGCGTGGTGCGGCTATCGGTGTCGCCGCTGTGAACATGATTCTTGGCCTGAGCACCCCGGCGGACCATCCGGCGGCATTCGACGCGGCGACGTTCGCCACCCAGCAGGCTATGGCCATCGCCAGCGTCGCCCTGTTGCTGCTGGGCGCGCGCATCACACACTTCCAGAACCAGCACCGGCTGCGCGAGGAAGATGGTAAAGCCGCTCTGCAATTGGCCAGAAGTTCACATCTGGCCAGCGAGATGGACCTGCGCGAACGCGCCGCGCACCTGCGCCACCTGGGCGATGGAATGGACCTTTCGCTGAACGAAATGGTGAACTGGCTGCATGCTCAGGGGCATCACGCTGTCGCCGACAGCCTGCGGCATACCTCCGAGGTGCATTCGCGCTTGTTCCGGGCCCAGGCCAGCATGATCTACCCCTCCACCCTGGAACGGCTGGGCTTGTATGTGGCGCTGCAGGGAGGCGGGGTGCGCGAGGCCTGGAACGCCACACATCGAATCGGACAGCCCAGGTTGATCGGCGATCCCTGCCAGCTCAGCCCCGGCTTGCAGTTGGCGGCTTACCGCTCGATCGTCGAGGCGGTTTCCATTCTGCTGGGAAGCGAGAAAGGACAGCTCATGATCCGAGCTCGCTGCGGACAACGAGCCGGTCACCGCGGCATCGTCGTTGTGGTTGCTGCGATTGATCCGCGTCAGACCCTGGCTCCGGAAACCGTCGATCTCGCCACATCCCAGTTGTCTGCACGAGTACTCGCCTACCGGGGGGCACTGCATTGCGGTCGAAGGCGGATCAGGCTGATGCTGCTTGAAGCGGCGGCTGTACCAGCCAGCAACGTTTCCGGAGTCCGGGCAGCCGGCACGCCTGACGGACTACCTCCCGAAAGGCCCTCGCGTTCGTAATACCTAGAAAAAAATGAGATGAATATCACAGAGTTGCAGTGACATTCTCCAAGTCTCATGCCCGCATTCGTGCATCTCGGATTGAAGGGTGAGATTGCACCCATCTGAATCTACCGATACTGTCGCGCTTGAGGGAGTACGTCATGTATCGACTGGATAGTATCGACTGGATAGCGATAGCGTTCGACGAGCAAGGGAGGCTTGCGTTTGAAGTGGCTGCAGAATGGCTTTGAGCTGAGTTTT
>NZ_QAIJ01000193.1:0-1237 GCF_003060985.1 Stenotrophomonas sp. HMWF023 | reverse complement strand
CATACGGGTGTGTGGCATGAGCCGCGTCGTTGCGCTGGATACCGAAACCACCGGCATCTCGCATCGTCTGGGCCACCGGGTGATTGAGATCGGGGCGGTGGAACTGATCGATGGACAACTCAGCGGCCGTCAGTTCCACACCTATCTGCAGCCGCAGCGCAAAGTGGACTGGGGCGCACAGCGCGTGCACGGCATCAGCGATGCGATGCTGGTGGGCAAGCCGCTGTTTGCGAGCAAGGCTGCTGAGCTGCTGGAGTTCCTGCGTGGCAGCGAGATGGTCGCGCACAACGCTACCTTCGACGTTGGGTTCCTCGACAACGAGCTGCGCCTGGCCGGCATCGCCGATGGGCTGGCCCAGCACTGCCGCGTGACCTGCAGCCTGAAGCTGGCGCGCAACCGTTGGCCGGGCATGCCCAACAAGCTCGACGATGTGCTGCAGCGCCTGCGTATTCCCGGCACCCGCGGCCTGCATGGCGCACTGAAGGATGCGCACCTGCTGGCCCAGGTGGTGCCGCACCTGCGCTGAGCTGGCCCTGTCGCTGTTGTAGAGCCGAGCCGACGCTCGGCTGCTTCCCCCGTATGACCCAGCCGAGCGTGGGCTCGGCTCTACAAGGGGACCCGTCGCCGTGTTCAGCCTTGCCCTGTGGGTAACTTGCGCAAGTGCTTGAACCCATGCATAATGCGCGGCTCGCTGTGTCCGGTTTCGTGCCGGGCGGCGCCCCCGGGAGCACGTCCCCGGCCGCCCAACGCCAGCGTAACCCTTTGATTCTCTTGACGTGTGGTGGGCAACCATCGAGGCCGCCGTCTCCCGGGCTACGGGCTGACACAACTTACTATCGAGGTGCGCCATGTCCCGCGTATGCCAGGTTTCCGGCAAGCGAGTGCAGACGGGTAACAACGTCTCGCACGCCAACAACAAGACCCGTCGTCGTTTCCTGCCGAATCTGCACGAGCGCCGCTTCTGGGTTGCCAGCGAGAACCGCTGGGTGAAGCTTCGTGTTTCCGCGCATGCACTGCGCACCATCGACAAGAACGGTATCGATTCCGTTCTGGCTGAGCTGCGTGCGCGCGGCGAAAAGGTCTGAGGAGTAGACGATCATGGCAGGCAAGCGCGATAAGGTCCGTATGATTTCGACCGCTGGTACCGGTCACTTCTACACGACCGACAAGAACAAGAAGAACACCCCGGGGAAGATGGAATTCTCCAAGTACGATCCGGTCGTGCGCAAGCACGTCC
>NZ_QAIJ01000023.1:0-19931 GCF_003060985.1 Stenotrophomonas sp. HMWF023 | reverse complement strand
GGCATGGGGGCTCGTGGGGGTGGGCCGGAGACACACCTCCATTCAAGGGCCCACGCCCAACGCGCAACAGCGGATATCGCGTCATGTGACCGTCACATCGCGCCAGCCACATGACCGCTGGTAATGACCTTACGCAGCAACGTGCGCGCGTCCGGCGGCAACGCAAACCCGCCACCGGCCATATGCCGCACCGGTATCACCTCATGCCGCCATGACATGCTGGCGCAGGCACCTTCATCGGTAGCATCAAGCCATGCCCACCCTGCCTGCCGAACCGAACGCGCCCACCGTCGCCATCGTGGCCTGCCACGGCCAGGGCCTGTTCGAATTCGGCTGCGCGGTCGGTCTGTTCGCGCCCATCCGCCCCGAACTGGGCGTGGCCTGGTACCGCACCCAGCTCTGCGCTGGCGAACCCGGCGCACTGCGCATGCTCGGCAGCGCACAGGTACAGCTGCCCTACGATCTGAGCGCGGTCGACGACGCCGACATCATCGTCATTCCCGGCTGGCGCGAACCCAGCGAGCGCCCGCCGCAGGCGCTGCTCGATGCCCTCACCCGCGCCCATGCGCGCGGCGCCCGCATCACCTCCATCTGCTCCGGTGCATTCGTGCTTGCGTGGGCCGGCCTGCTCGATGGTCGCCAGGCCACCACCCACTGGCGGCTCACCGAAACGCTGGCCCGCGAGTTCCCACGCATCCACGTACGCGACGACGTGCTGTATGTGGACGCCGGCAGCATCATCACCTCGGCCGGGTCGGCCACGGGCATGGACATGATGCTGTACATGGTGCGCAAGGATTACGGTGCGCGCGTGGCCAACCTCGTAGCGGAGCGGCTGGTGCTGGCGCCGTGGCGCGATGCCGAACGCAGCCAGCGCGTCAGCCGCGCGATCCCGCTGGGCGAACCCACGCGGCTGGCGAAACTGATGGAATGGATGCGGCGCAATCTTCGCGAACCGCATTCGCTGGGCAGCCTCGCCGAACAGGCCGCGCTGAGCCAACGCACCCTGCAGCGGCAGTTTCTCGAAGCCACCGGCCTGTCGCCCATCGACTGGCTCATCCGCGAGCGCGTGGCCTACGCACGCGAACTGCTGGAAACCACCGACCGGCCGCTGCAATGGGTGGCCGAACAGGCGGGCTTTGGTTCGCAGGAATCGTTCCGTCGGCACTTCCGCGGCATGGTCGACGCCAGCCCCATCGAATACCGCAACCAGCATCGCAGTGGCATCAGCGCCGACCGGCTGGTGGGCTGCTGACAACCGCCCGGTCTTTCCACGCAGCCATCCACCCGGCAAGATGCAGGCACGACCCGGCCTGCCGATGGAACGGTGATGACTGCTACCCCATACAGGAACTACCGCTTCGGTATCGGCGTCTCGCTGGTACTGGCCAGTTTCCTCGCCGCGCTCGGCCTGATCGCGGTCTGCACCCCGAATCTCGGCTGGGGCGTGGTGGCGTTGGTCACCCTCGCGCTGTGGGTTGGCGTGCCGCTGCTGGTGCTGCTCCTGCTGGCCTGGGTCCGCTACATGGTGCGCGAGCGCGGGCATGTGCCGGGCCGTGTGCATGCCCTGATGTTCCTGCCCACTGTCCTCGCCCTGCTCATCGTTCCGCTGGGGCAAGCGCTGCACAGTACCGTGGACACCGCCACCGGTGGCTCACGCGCAGCCATCGCCGAAACGCACATCAACCTCAGTGGCAATGCACTGTGGCTGGACACCTCACCCTATGCCTCCACCTACTCCGGTGCCGGGCCCGACCTGCCCATGAATGGGCAGACACCCGAGCACTTCGTTGCTTTCCACCGCTACCCGAACGCACAGTCCGATGCAGACAGCGCCTTCCCCTACGACAACGCACGACTGAAACCAGGCATCGAGCACTACCATTACGGCGCCCCGCCCGGGGGCACCGGCACCCGCCTGCCACTGCGTCGCCAGTCCTATCCGGATACCACAGCGCTCACCCCCGTGTGGGGCACATCGGGGGGGCCAGACATCGTCCACCTCTACTACCACTATGCGGACCACGTCGAGGTTGCCCCCGCGCTGGCGCGTCTGGCCGGCGCTACCGAATACGAGCTCGAGCGCAGCCGCGTGGAAGGGCTGGTGCAGTTCAGGACGCACAACTACGGCGCCGCGCCGATCGTGCGCCTGGAAATCAATGGCGCGACGCTGGACATCGGCGACGACGCCATCGCGCCCATTCCTGCGCCCCCCGCTGCGTGCACGGCGTCCAACCACACCATCGGTGTCGCGCTGTTGAATCTCGACCAGCCGTTGCAGGTTCGCTGGCAGACTGCCGCCGCACCGCAGGAATGGCACAGCGCGCGCGTGCAGGTCCCTGCATTCCGCCAGCCGCAGCCATTGGATGGCCAATCCACCCTGCAGCGCGTGCTGCTTTACGTTCTGCCCGACGACACGCTGGCAGCAGAGCGCTACGTGGAGGTGTCCGCGGGCGATTCGCGGCGTGCCATCAAGGCCACCGGCCTGCCTGCCAACGCGACGGCGTACGCGACGTGCGGCAGCGCCAACGCCACCTATGGCGAAGACGCACCAGCACCGCTGGCAGACTGATCACCTGGACGGTCCCGCGCAGCGTCAGCCGCGTGCGCGTGCGTTGCGCGCATGTATCCGCCAGCACTGCGCCAGGAAGCCGATCGCAAACACCGCTGCACATCCCAGCAACGTCTGCAGGATCACCGGCGCCAATGGCGCAGCCGCAATCGGATGCGCCACCGGCAGTCGCGTCAGCGTTTCATTCACGCCCGGCACCAGCGACAGCAGGAAGCTGAAAGACAGCGCGAACGTGGACAGATAAGGCGCCAACCGGCCAAGGAAACGCAGCCGCGCCGCCAGCACGCCACCGAATGCAATCAGCAGGATCACCACACCAAACGCATGACCAGAGTTGAGGCCCCCGGTGCTGGAGACGGTGAACGACGTCGCCACCGACAGCACCAATCCCAGCAGATAGAGCTTGCCCGCGCGCGTAGCCGGAGCAATGGCGCGATGGCGGATGAATCCGTAAATGCCGGCGACGATGGGAACCAGGCTGATCGCGGTGTGTACGACGCCCAAGGGAGAAAGCGGATGACTCATGGCAACCTCTGCTGGAGTTATGAACCTACTAGTAGGTAGATTCAGTGGGCAAAAAGAAGACCCGCTTCGCGCAGGCCTTCCGGGAATCACTCAGACCGCCGCGCTCACCCGGGCAATCGACAACCGTGCCAGCGCCGCAAACGTCGCTGCATCACCAAAACCGCGCGCCGCCAGCATCGCGCCATGCACCGACGCCATGAAAGCCTTGGCCTCGTCGGCAGGCGTGCCCTGCAGGCGAAGCTGGCCGCGGGCCACGCCCTTCTCCAGCGTCGCGGTCAGCCAGCTGGTCAGATCCTCGAAGTGCCCGCGCACTTCGTCGGCAACTTCCGGCGGAATCATCGGCATCTCGGCAGCCAGCATCGCGCAGATGCAGAACGACGCCGTGCCACCGGCAATGCAGCTGGACCAGTAGTCCACGTACGCATTGAGCTCCTGCAACGGGTCTCCCAGCTGCCGATCCAGCAGTGCCAGGCCCTCGCGCGCCTCCGCCCGGTACAGCTCCACCACCGTGCGCACCAGGTCGGCCTTGCTGGGGAAATGGTGGTGGATGCTGGCCTTGCTGATGTTCACCCGCGCGGACACGTCGGCATAGCTGAAACCGTTGTAGCCACCGGCTTCCAGCAGCGAACGGGCCTGGGCCAGGATCTCGTGGGCCTTGGGAGAGAGCGACTCTTTCATGGGCGTAAACCTACTAGTAGGTAGACTCAATGTCAACCACCCTCCGCTGCGCTCGCCGGGCATGGCCCGGCGCTCCCTGACACGGGCTTCCCTGGTAGCGCCGGACCATGCCCGGCGAATGCCGCAATCAATGCGAAGACACATACACCGCATCGGCCGACGCCGGCGGCAACGCAAAGCTTCGCCGCATGCGCGCCACCTCGGCGGCCGGCGGCAACCCGAACAGGCGCTTGAATTCCCGATTGAACTGCGACGGGCTGGCGTACCCCACCGCCAGCGATGCCGCCTCGGCCGTCATGCCCTGCCGCAGCATCAGCAGCCGCGCCTGGTGCAGCCGCGTCGATTTCACGTACTGCATCGGCGAGGTGCCGGTAATGCTGCGGAAGTGATCATGGAACGTGGCCACGCTCATCTCCGCCTGCGCTGCCAGCGCCTCAACATCCAGCGCCGTCGAATAGGCCGCATGGATATGCCGCAGCACCTTGCCGATGCGGCCGAAGCGCCCGCGCATGGCCAGCGCCTCGCGCATCGCTCCACCCTGTGCGCCGGTCAGCACCCGGAAATACAGCTCGCGCACCAGCGAGGGGCCCAACACGTCTGCCTCCAACGGATCGGCCAGCGCCTCCAGCAACCGCAGCACGGTGGCCTGCATCGCACCCTGCATCGGGCTGGACATCATGCTCTGTGCCGGCGCTTCGGTGCTGGCGGCGCGCTCGCCCAGTTCGATCAGCAGATCCGCCGCCAGCTGCAGGTCCAGATGCAAGTAGATCGCCAGCAGCGGCGCCTCCGCCGTGGCCTCGGTTTCCATCGTGAATGGCACCGGCACCGACACCGCAAGATAGTGCTGCGCGTCGTACTGGTAGACCTGCCCGCCCAGATAGCCGCGCTTCACGCCTTGGCAGACGATCACGATGCCCGGGTCGTACAGCACCGGCGTGCGCGCCAGTGGCCGGTTCGAGCGCAGCAGTCGCACACCGGGCACTGCCGTCAGCGTGTAGCCCTCGTCCACCGTCAGCGCCTGCAACAGGCCGACCATGCGCGCCTGTGCGGGATGCTGCAGCGGGTCATCGGTCAACTGCATCGGGCGCACCATAGGAATAGGCAAGAACCGCCAAATAATAGGCCTGGGCTGCCCCGCACTCAACCACTAACGTGCAAGACCCCAGCCACGAGCCCTCGTCCATGACCGTTTCCCGCCTCCTCCTCATCACCGGCGTCAGCAGCGGCTTCGGCCGCGCCCTGGCCCAGCAGGCCCTGCTGGCCGGCCATCGCGTGGTCGGCACCGTGCGCAGCGAAACCGCCCGTCAGGATTTCGAAGCCCTCGCGCCGGGTCACGCCTTCGGCCGCCTCTTGGACGTCACCGACGCCGCCGCCATCGATGCATTGGTGGCCAGCGTCGAAGCCGACATCGGCGCCATCGACGTACTGGTCAACAACGCCGGCTACGGCCACGAAGGCATCCTCGAAGAATCCACGCTGGACGAGCTGCGCCACCAGTTCGAAGTGAACGTGTTCGGTCCTGCCGCGCTGATCAAAGCCGTGCTGCCGCACATGCGCGCGCGCCGTCGCGGCCACATCCTCAACATCACCTCTATGGGCGGTTTCATCACCCTGCCTGGCATCGCCTGGTACTGCGGCAGCAAGTTCGCGCTGGAAGGCATCAGCGAGGTGCTGGGCAAGGAAGTCGCGCCGTTCGGTATCCACGTGACCGCTATCGCGCCGGGCTCGTTCCGCACCGATTGGGCTGGCCGTTCGATGGTGCGGGCCTCGCGCAGCATCGGCGACTACGACGCGCTGTTCGACCCGATCCGCCGCGCGCGCGAGGAAAAGAGTGGCCATCAGCTGGGCGACCCGATCAAGGCCGCGCAGGCCATGCTGCAGGTGATCGACACCCCCAACCCACCCACGCACCTGCTGCTGGGCAGCGATGCCCTGCAACTGGTACGCGGCAAGCTGGCTGCCATGGCAGAGCGCATCGATACCTGGGAAAGCCTCAGCCGTTCCACCGACGGCGGGGTGTAAGTGCAGGCGGTAGCGCCGGGCCATGCCCGGCGAGCGAAGCGGCGCCGAAAGAAGCCGCCGGGCGTGGCCCGGCGCTACCTACGCCCCGCTCGCTCAGTCGTCCTGCACCAGCTTGAACTCACGCAGAAGCCCGCCGATCTGGGTCTTGTCCAGCTTGTTCATCAGCAGGTTGCGCAGGAACGCCGGCCCCGGAATGTCCAGCTCCTTGCCATCGCGCAGGCGACCGGTCGCCGCCAGCAGCGTGCGCACGTCGTAGGTGGAATTGAACACCTCCGGCACGCCACGCTCGATGCCCAGCAGGGTGTATACCGCTTCCATCGGCGTACGCACCGAATACTCGGTGGTGAAGATGCAATCGCGCTGTTTCGATTCCGCGAACTGGCCGATGAAGGCGAAATTCACCGCGCCCTCCGGCACCACGTCCGGGCGGTCACCAGCCTGGCGCGGCATGAAGAACGCGGTGATGTACGGCATCATCACCGGCACCGTCTTCGCCCCGGTCGCCGCCAGTTCGTCAATCTCCTCCACCGGCACGCCCAGGTGGTACAGCCACTCGCGGGTGATCTCCTCGCCCGTGCAGTCCTGCATCGGCTTGTTCACGTAATCGCCGGGCGTATCCACGAACAGCGAATACACCCACACCACGATCTGGTCCTTCGGCTGGTTCTTGAAGTGTGGCTGGCGGTTCACCGTCCAGCTCATCAGCCAGCGCGAATCGCGCACGCTCACGATGCCACCGGTCACCACCCTGCCACTGAACGGATCGCGCTTGGCGATCTTCTCGATGTACGCCGGAATGCGCGCGTCCAGCGTGGTCACCGTTGCCGATTCCCACTTGGTTTCCGCTATATGCGCGCAGAACACATCCGGGCGCCCGAACGCCGCATCCTTGGCCGCGATGCGCCGCCACAGGTCCCACGCCGGTGCCGGGCCTTCATTCAAGCGCGCAGCGGTGTGGTGGTCGCCGTTGTCGGAATTCTCGGTGAGCGAGCCGATCGTCATGAACACCAGATCGTCCGCGCCCAGGTCCATGCCGCCGGCCTGACCATCCCGCGTCCAGTGAATGCGCGTGGCCTGCTTGCGGCCCTCCTGCAGGTCGAAGTCAACATCGGTCACTTCAGTGCCGTACTGGAAACGCACGCCGCGCTCCTGCAGCCACTTCACCAGCGGCAGCACCAGCGATTCGTACTGGTTGTACTTGGTGAACTTCAGCGCCGAGAAATCCGGCAGCCCGCCGATATGGTGGATGAAACGATGCAGGTACAGCTTCATCTCCAGCGCCGAGTGCCATTCCTCGAACGCGAACATCGTGCGCCAGTACAGCCAGAAATTGCTGTCCAGGAAATCGCGGCCAAGCACTTCGTTGATGCGCTTGTTCTCCATCTCCTGCCGGGTGGCCAGGAACAGCGCGATCACGTCCTTCTGCGCCTGCTCGCTCAGGGTGAACAAGCCATCGGTATGCGCATCTTCGCCGCGATTGATCGTGGCACGCTGCAGCGAATAGTTCGGGTCGTCCTTGTTCAACCAGTAGAACTCGTCCAGCACACTGGCATCGTCGATTTCCAACGACGGAATCGAACGGAACAGATCCCACAGGCACTCGAAATGGTCTTCCATCTCGCGGCCGCCGCGGATCACGAAACCCTTCTCCGGCACCTTCAGGCCATCCAGCGCGCCACCGGCAATCTGCTGCTGTTCCAGGATGGTGATGCGCTCGCCGGGCATGCGCCCATCGCGCACCAGGAACGCCGCACCGGCCAGCGAGGCCAGGCCCGAACCCACGAACCAGGCCGTCTTGTTGTCCACGCCCGCCGGCTTGCGCGGGCGTGCGAAGGCCTCGTAGTTGCCACTGCTGTAGTACATGCGCGTCTCCTTCCTGGATGGGGTAGCCCCCACTCTAGCGCCGAACCGATGTACCGCATCCTGCAGAGAGACTGCGACGCAGTGACGCAGGTGCTTGCTGTCCCCGCGTTTCCAGCGGCCTCAACCGCCGTCAGCCGTCGCCTCGGTAGTGAACCAGCGCTGGAACCCGTCGATGGCGTCCGGCATCAGCGCGCTGGCGCGCTCACGCACAATGGACTCGGCGTGGCGAATGGCACTCACTGCATCCGGCTGCGCGCACAACGCCATCGCCACATCCGACGCGTCCAGCATCGCCAGGTTCACGCCCACGCCCACCGGCGGCATCAGATGGGCAGCATCGCCGATCAGCGTCACGCCGTTGCGCGGTGTCCAACGGAAATCCGCCGGCAGGCTGTAGATCGGCCGCCGCACGAAGTCGGTGCACGCCTCCAGCAGCCGCCGCAGGTTCGGTGCCCAGCCGGTGTAGCTGCCTGTCACCAGCGCGCGCATGCCTTGTTGCGCGATCTGCGCATCAAGCCAATCAGAAGGCCGCTTCAGCGCCGCGTACACGCAGAGTCGATCGCCGCTGTTGCGCTGCACGAACAGCGCCTCCTCGCCGCCAAAGCAGAACAGGCTGCCCTGCCCCACCATGCCCGCGATATCCGCCGCAGGCTGCGCGATCCATCCTTCAAAGAAAGTAATGCCGGTCGGCAGCGGCTGGCACGCACTCAACGCAGCGCGGACTTTCGACCACGCACCATCGGCACCAATCACGATGTCCGCCTCGGCCTGTACACCATTGGCGAAGCGCAGGCTGTGGCAGCCAGCATCTGCAGGTTCCATCCCGCTCAGGCAATGGCCCCACTGCACCGTGTAGGCCGGCAGCGCATCCAGCAGCAGTTGGCGCAGGTCGCCGCGGTCGATCTCCGGCTTGTCCATGCTTCCCTCCGGCCCGAACCCACCTGCGGTAATCGCCCCGGACCACGGATCCCCCATCCGCGCCTCCTGGCCTTCATGGCGCGCCACCGCCCGGAACGCCTCCAGCAGACCAGCGCGCTGCAGCGCCACCTGGCCGGAATCCTCATGCAGGTCCAGCGTGCCGCCCTGGGTGCGCTGCTGCCCGGACGACTCGCCCTCGTACACGCTTACGCGATGACCGCCGCGATGCAGGATGAGCGCCGCGGTCAGGCCGGCGGGGCCTCCACCGATGATGGCAATACGTGGAGGGTGCGGCATGAGGTGGCCTGTTGGTCGGTTGATATATCAACCGTAGAACGCCCGGGTTGACACGTCAACCAACCACGGGCAACGTGAGCGCGTGACCCCACCCACCATCACCCCTGACGAGTGGGCCGCCTGGCGCGGCTTCCGGCGCATGGCCGAGATCACCTCCGGCCGCATCGTCCACGACATCACCCGCAGCACCGGACTCTCCAGTGCCGACTTCGTCGTGCTGATGGAACTGAGCAAGGCCAAGGACCGCTGCCGCCGCCAGCGCGAACTGCTGGACTACCTGGAATGGGACAAAACCCGGCTCTCGCACCAACTCACCCGCATGGCCGGCCGTGGCCTGATCGAGCGCGACACCGACAGTGACAACGTGGTGGTGATCCGCATGACCGCAGAAGGTCGCACCCAGCTAGGCGCAGCGCGGCCGGTACACGTCGCCAGCGTGCGCCGGAATTTCCTCGATCATCTCTCAGCCGATGACCTGGCCGCGCTGCAGCAGATCACCGACAAACTGCATGCAGCACTACAGGACGCAGAGAACTGAGACGCCGCCAGGTCACAGACGGCGGCCCAACACCTGCCCCGGCCAGCCATCCACGTTGAAGGTCGACAGCCGTTCGTAACCGCACGATTCGTAGAAGCGCACCAGCTCGCCACTGCCACCGCCATAGCAATCCACGCGCAGGTAATCCAATCCCGCTGCGCGGGCCTGCTCGTCGGCGAACGCCATCAAACGCCGGCCGATGCCACGTACCCGCGCATCGCGCGAAGCAATCAACACGCGTACATACAGCTCCGGCTCGGTCGCCGCAGGCACATAGGGCATGGCCTCGCCCAACGCCAGGAACGCACGCACCTTGCCCTGCGCGGATTCCGCCACCCACGCACCGGGCAGTGCGCAGGCATCGGTCACCTGGGTAATGCGCCGCGGAATGGACGACCACGCCTCGGTACCCCACTGCTGCGGATTGCCGATGGCCACGAACCACGCAATCACTTCATCGAACAGCTCCAGCACCGCAGGCGCATCGGCCACGCTGGCGCGACGAATCGTCAGCGCCTCTTTTCCAGCATCACTCACGCGTAGTACTCCTTTCATTCAACGAACCCGAACGGCTGCAATCACCCGGCTCCGCCCAGAATGCCGCCGCGCACCAGGCATCACCACGGCCAAAAGTCCATTGCGCGCCGCTAACCAGTAGTGCCGGCCGCTGGCCGGCAGCTGCAATCACCCACTCCACCAAGCTGCCGGCCAGCGGCCGGCACTACCACGGCCGGGCGTTCACGGCGGCGGAGTTGACATGCAGGTATTTACCTGCCTATTGTGATCCCACGGACGGCACCCCGCCGCCCACCGTGGAGCCGCAGTCATGGTGGATATCGCTCACAGAGTCGGCATCAACGCCCCATCAGCCCAGGTCTACCAGGCCCTGGCCAGCCCCGAAGGCATCGCCGCCTGGTGGGCCGAAGACACCACCGGCGACCAACACCCCGGCGGCACCGTCACCGCCCGCTTCACCGCCAACGGCCAGGAAATCGGCGCCATGCAGATGAAGCTGCTGCAACTGCAGCCCAACGAGCTGGTGCTGTGGGAATTCATCGATGGCCCGCCGGAATGGATCGGCACCACCGCGCGTTTCGCCCTGCACCAGGACGGCGACTACTGCATCGTGCTGTTCACTCACGAAGGCTGGAAGGAACGCGTGGAGTTCATGCACCACTGCAGCACCAAATGGGCCATCTTCCTGATGAGCCTGAAATCCCTGCTGGAAACCGGGCGCGGCCGGCCGAGCCCGCACGACATCAAGATCGACAACTGGAACTGAAAACCCCCATGGATGCAGACAAGGTGTTCAAGGCACTGGCCGACCCCACGCGCCGCACGCTGCTGGACCTGCTGTGCGCGCGCAACGGGCAGACGCTCGGGCAACTCTGCGAGCACCTGCAGATGGCCCGGCAATCGGTCACCCAGCACCTGGGCCTGCTGGAAGACGCCAACCTGATCAGCACCGTCAGGCGCGGCCGCGAGAAGCTGCACTTCATCAACCCGGTGCCGCTGCACGACGTCTATACGCGCTGGGTAAGCAAGTTCGAGCAGCAGCGCCTGAGCCTGCTGCATGACCTCAAACAGGAACTGGAAGGAGAATGACCATGAGCGCTGAATCCACCCGTTTCATCCACGTGATCTATATCGCCTCCACGCCGCAGAAGGTGTTCGAGGCCATCACCCGGCCGGAGATTGCCCGCACCTACTGGGGCCATGAAAACGTATCGGACTGGAAACCCGGTTCGCGCTGGCAACACGTGCGCGCCAACGACGAGCGCAAGGTCGAGCTGGTTGGCGAGGTAGTGGAAAACACCCCGCCCTCGCGGCTTGTGATCACCTGGGCCGCCGCCTCGCAGGCGGACAACCCAAAGGCCTACAGCCGGGTGACGTTCGAAATCGTGCCCTATGAGGACATGGTCAAGCTGACGGTGA
The DNA here is from genome assembly GCF_003060985.1 of Stenotrophomonas sp. HMWF023. Taxonomy (NCBI): domain Bacteria; kingdom Pseudomonadati; phylum Pseudomonadota; class Gammaproteobacteria; order Lysobacterales; family Lysobacteraceae; genus Stenotrophomonas; species Stenotrophomonas sp. HMWF023. The sequence goes on along the minus strand of NZ_QAIJ01000023.1, from coordinate 8,583 downwards.
CCCATGACGAGTTGGAACCGGGCAGCGGCATGGATACCGGCATCCGCCAGGGCTGGCCGATCGTGCTGTCGAGCCTGAAGTCGTTGCTGGAAACCGGCAAAGGCCTGGACGTCTTCGCCAAACCCCAGTAGTGCCAGCCCATGGCTGGCAATCCGCGCCCAGCCCAAGCCAACCCGTGAAGGAGCCTTGATTCCGCTGAACGACGCATGCAACACGTGTTGGCCGCTCACCCGTCAAGCACGCGTTACACCACGTCGACACGGCATCATTGCGACGCAGTCTAAATACCCTTCCACAGGTTCCTCTTGCAGCCCTCTTCCCCTTCGGCCGGTGAACCGGCCCCGTCGTCGCCGGCCTTCATTGAAGTTGTTGTTGTGCGGGCCGGTACCCACCTGTTTGCAGTCGATGTTGAAGCCGCGATTGAAATCCGCGGGCCTGAAACCTTTGATCGCCCCGGCAGTAGCGCGCGCCCGCATCTCACCGTGCGCGGCCACGCCCTGCCGGTGGTCGACCTGCGCCAGGCCATTGGCTTGGCCGCCTTCGCCCACGGCTGCCCGGCCATGCTGCTGATGCAGGCCGGCGCGGAAAGCCTTGCGCTGGCCGTCGACGAGGTGCGGGAGATCGAAAGCGTGCCACGCCACAAGGTGCAGCCCGCCGCGGATATCCCGTTCGGGTTCTGCAGCCATCACGTCACGCTGGGCGACCTCGACGAGGTTCCCTTGATCGATCCCGCACGGCTTCGGTAACGCCGAACCACCGCGCCAACCTCCCGATAACACCGGACCCCACACCAATCTCCCGGTAGCGCCCGGCCATGCCCGGCGGGCAGCCAGCCAGCTACCGCGCCGTCCAGCCCCCATCCACCGGCAGCGCCGTACCCGTGATCTGCGCCGCAGCGTCCGAGGCCAGGAACACCACCATCTCCCCCAGCTGCTCGGGCGTCACGAACTGCAACGAGGGCTGTTTCTCGGCCAGCAGCCCGCGAGCGGCGGACTCTTGGTCCGTTCCCTCGCGCTCCGCCAACGCGGTGATCTGTTGCTCGACCAGCGCCGTTCGCACCCAACCCGGGCAGATGGCGTTGGCGGTGATGCCCGTGCCTGCGTTTTCCAGCGCGGTCACCTTGGTGAACCCCACCACGCCATGCTTGGCCGCCACATAGGCCGACTTGTTCACTGACCCGACCAGCCCGTGCACCGACGCGATGTTGATGATTCGACCGGACCCCTGCTGCTTCATGTAAGGCAAGGCCGCCGCCGTTGAGTGGAACACCGCCGAGAGATTCAGCGCGAGGATCGCATCCCACTTCGCTACGGGAAATTCCTCGATCGATGCGGTGTGCTGGATGCCCGCATTGTTCACCAGAATGTCGATACGCCCCATTTTCGCAACGGCGTGGGTGATCATTTCGCGCACCGCATCGCCACGGGAGAGGTCAGCGCCATCATGCGCCACCCGTACGCCGAACTCGGCTTCCAGGCCGGAACGGATGCGTTCGATCTCCGCCGCATCGCCAAATCCATTCAACACAATATCGGCGCCCTGCCGCGCCAGCGCGGTGGCAATGCCAAGACCGATACCGCTGGTAGAGCCGGTGACCACCGCAACTTTTCCATTGAACATGGGCGAGCTTCCATCGGGCGTAGGCAGCCAGTGTAGCTTCCACGCCACGCATGGAGGTCATGTCAGCCCCAGCGCGAAAACCCGCGCCTGCACCATGCGGTACGAACGGGTGCCGGCGGGCCGCCGTACGCTCCCACGCCGCCATCATTCAGGAAATGGCGGGATCCACACGCGCGTCATAGCTGCGCTGATAGTCCTGAATCCGTTCCATGTTCTTGACGGTCCAGTCGAACAGTATCGAGAACGGCTCCTGCAATGATCGACCGAGCGGCGTCAACGCATATTCCACGCCCAGTACCCTGCCCTCCAGCACCCTGCGCGTCACCATGCCGTTGCGTTCCAGCTTTCTCAGCGTCTGCGTCAGCACGCGCTGGGTGACGCCATCAAGGCGGCGTTTGATCGCATTGAAGCGACGCGGCTCGCGCAACACCGTCAGCACCATCATCGACCACTTGTCGGCGATCTGGTCGAGGATCACGCGACTCGGGCAGTCGGCGCGGTAGATCGGGTCAGTCTCATCCATCGGTATCCTCCTGCATCCCTGGGATGCTTCAGGTGCGTAATTGACGCTAGGTATCCAAAGAATACCATCAGGCCAACAGCACACCCCACCCAGGAATATCCAGATGACAACAACGGAATTCAGCAGGCTTCACATCTCCAGCGCGAATGGTGTCTCCACGATCACGATCGACAACCCGCCGGTAAACGTTCTCGACGTTCCGCTGATGAGCGAGATACGCCGCTTTCTACTCTCCGTTCGCGACGATCAAAACACGCGCGTGCTGGTTTTCCAGAGTGCGGACCCAGAGTTCTTCATTGCCCATGTCGACATGACATTGATCGACGAGCCGCACGCGTTCGACGATGTTGCCCGCGAAGCTCCAGAAGGCCTCAACCCGTTCCAGGCGTTCGGCGAGCTGCTACGAGAGCAGCCGCAGGTCGCGATCGTCAAGCTGGCCGGATTGGCGCGCGGCGGAGGCGCTGAATTCATTTCAGCGGCCGACATGGCGTTTGCCGCAGAAGGCCAAGCGGGACTTGCCCAGTGCGAGGCGTTGATGGGCATTACGCCCGGGGGCGGCGCCACTCAGTATCTATCTACCCGGATGACGCGCGGTCGCACGCTTGAAGTGATCCTGGGCGCCGATGTCATCAGTGCGACAACCGCGGAGCGTTATGGATGGATCAACCGCGCGTTGCCTGCGGCAGAGCTCGACGGTTTCGTAGATCGACTGGCGCGCAACATCGCGGCGCTGCCCGAGGGCGTCATTGCCGCGGCCAAGAAGGCAGTGCCGATGGCAGACCTGCGGGAGGGCTTTCGTCGCGAGCACGACGCATGGGCAGGACTGTTCGCGCGCCCTGCGGCCGAAAATCTCATTCGGGGCGGGCTCAAGGCAGGCGCGCAAACCAAGGGCGGCGAGAGGAATCTGGAGGCGCTGCTTCGCCAGTTGGAAGTGTAGCGGCGCCACGTAGGCCCTGGAGGGAGGCTTGCTTCCGGGCCGCTAGGTGGATGAGTGGGTGGTTGATGGGCTGTTCTTTGCCTGTCGGGAGCTAGCTGAATTGGTTTGTCCAGAGATTGGACCGGACTAGAGCTTTGAGCTTCGGCTGCACCACGAAGGGCGACTGATAGCCGCCCTTCCCCACATAGCCAGTTCGGCGCTGCAGGCGTCCGCTAGCGATCCGCCGTCGGTCTTGCACGACAAACCCGCTCGTCGTATAACTCCATTGCCGAGCGCTACAGCGTCGGCGCTTTGCCCGCATAGCCAATGGCTCCGGGTGCCCGAGGTCCACCTATAGGCGGCACGGGAATCAACTTTGATTCCAGAGCCCGCCAATGACCTCAAATACTCTCAAATCGCTTCGTGCCAGATCGTTCCGCGCCCAGAACGGGTGTTGCTATTACTGTGGCGTGCGCATGTGGTTGGCATCGCCCGACGAACTGGGCATGTGCTCGCGATCCGCACGCCCCTTCCAGTGCACAGCGGAACACCTCCTGGCTCAGCAAGATGGCGGCAAGGACACTGCGGAAAACGTAGTGGCAGCTTGTCATCGATGCAATCAACGCCGCCATAGACGCCAAACGCCTGCGCCATCGCCGCATTCGTATCTGTGTCATGTGCGAAACAGGATGGCCAAAGGAACGTGGCATCCCGCCAGTCCGGCGGCACAACGAACACGGAGTAACCGGAGCGTGCTCCCACTCCCACGGACTTGAAAGCCGGCCCCTCGCTTCGCTGCCGCGTCGATCGCGGCAGCGACGATCCGACGCTGTCGCATACGGCCCAAACGCAAGGGTAGAATTGGCCACACTCTGTCGTATTAGGCCCTGCCATGGAAACGTCTCTCGTCGAGGTCAACGGCGCTGCCCAAGCGCTCAGGGAATTCGCAGAAGCCCGTGACTGGACGCAGTTCCATTCCCCGAAGAACCTTGTCATGGCCCTCTCCGGTGAAGTTGGAGAGCTGAACGAGATTTTCCAGTGGATGACAGAGGCCGATTCGTTCAAGGCGGCATACTCGGAAGCCACCGCCAACGCCGTGCGCGATGAAATCGCCGATGTGGCGCTCTACCTCATCCGGCTGTCGGACGTGCTCGGGATCGATTTGAATGCCGCTGTCAGCAGCAAGCTGGCCACGAATGCTGCCAAGTACCCGGTCGATCTCTCGCGCGGCGTCAGCACCAAGTACAACAAGCTGTCGCAGCCATGATCGTCTATCAGGCAGACAAGGAGTCCTTCCTTCTTCACTGCAACGACAAGGAAATCGAGGAGGTCATCCGCGCCAGCTTCAAGGCGGCGACAAGAGGTGACGTCGGCGAGTCCGAGGTCCGATCCTGGCGCGAATCGCTGAGATACGTCGCGCGTGCACTTTCCCACCACTCCATTCCCAACGACATCGGTGTGGCGGTGGAGTTCATTCTTCCCCAGTCGAAGAAGCGCATCGACGTCGTCCTGACCGGTCACGCCGAGGACGGCTCGCCCCACGTCATCATCGTCGAGCTCAAACAGTGGTCGACCATCAAGCCGACCAAGCGCGACGCCATCGTGGAGCTTCGCGAAGGACAGCCACTGGTCCACCCCAGCTATCAGGCGTGGTCCTACGCTGCGTTCCTCGAGGGCTTCAACGAAGCGGTCCACGAAGGAAAACTCCAGCTTCATCCCTGCGCCTATCTGCACAACTACGTGCCGGACGGTGTCATCGACTCGCCCCACTATCAGCCCTACATAGAACGTGCTCCGCTCTTCCTGAAGAGTACTGGCGATCTTGAAAGACTGCGTAGCTTCATCAGTCAGTACACCAGCAAGGGCGATGGCGCGACGGTGCTTGCCGAGCTGGAGAATGGCCGGATCCGTCCTTCCAAGGCACTCGCGGACGATGTGCATAGGCTACTGAAGGGAAATAGCTCCTTTGCGCTGCTCGATGAGCAGAAGCACGTATTTGAAGCAGCCAAGGCGGCATGCGCCCAGGCGCACGCCAGCGGAAAGCCCCGCGTCGTCATCGTTGAAGGCGGCCCTGGCACAGGCAAGTCGATTGTCGCTGTAAACCTACTCGCAGCGCTTCGCGACGGATTGACCGTCAAGTACATCTCAAAGAATGCGGCGCCTCGCGCCGTTTACAGCAACACACTCATCCAGACGCCCGAAAACGCCCATCTGGTACATCTTTTCGGCGGGTCCGGTTCATTCACCGAATCGGCGCAGAACGCCTACGACGTGTTGGTCGTGGATGAGGCACACCGCCTTACCGAGAAAAGCGGTTTCTATGGCAACCTCGGTACGCACCAGATTCAGGAACTGATCAACGCCGCACTCTGTAGCGTGTTCTTCATTGACGAAGACCAGCGGGTCACGCTCAAGGACGTCGGGACCAAAGAGGCCATTCGGGACTTCGCCATCGCCCGTGGAGCGGCGGTGGAGGAATACGTCCTGTCCTCGCAATTCCGCTGTGCAGGCTCCGACGGCTATCTCGCATGGCTGGATGACGTGTTGCAGATCCGCACAACCGCGAACACGACACTCGAAGAGATCAACTACGACTTCCAGGTATTCGATGATCCGGCCACGCTGCACACGGCCATCGAAGCCAAGAACAGCGGAAACCGCGCGCGCGTGGTGGCTGGCTACTGCTGGCCTTGGAACAGCAAAAAGAACAGCAAGGCGATGGACATTGTCATCGACAACTACCGGCGGCAATGGAACCTCAACGAGGACGGAAGCCTCTGGATCATCTCCCCAGAGTCAATTGACCAGGTGGGCTGCATCCATACTTGCCAAGGGTTGGAGGTCGACTACATCGGCGTGATCATCGGGCCGGACCTCGTCATGGAGGACGGCGCCCTCATGACCGTACCGCGTGCGCGCGATCGGCACGACAAGACGATGAAGGGCTACGTGAAGCTGTCAAAGTCCCACCCCGCCCATGCCGCCGAACTTGCGGACACCATCATCAAGAACACCTACCGCACCTTGATGACCCGCGGAATGAAGGGGTGCTACGTCTACGCGACCGATCCGCAGGTTGCCGCCTACTTCAGGGCCCGACTCCAGCATGCCGCAGCGGTTGAACAGGCTGTGGAGTTGGAGGCCTGAGCGCCTCCATCTGACAGGTCACTCGGCGCATGTCCCGCGCAATGCGCGCGGGATTCTTCAGAACGAAAAGCGCGCTGAACGGGCAGGCTTACTTCAACCGCTCAACCAACCGCTGCCCCACTTCCAGCGCCGAAGCCGGGTTCTGCCCGGTGATCAGCTCACGATCCACCACCACATGGCCCGTCCACGGCGTGGCATTGCTGGTGAACCGCGCGCCCGCCCGCTGCAACGCGGTCTGCGGGTAGAACTTCATCTCACCGCCGCCCAGCAGCGGCTTGGCCTGCTCTTCTTCCTGGTTGCTGATCACCGTCATTTGGTAGCCGCTGTAGATCCACTTCGGCGTGGCCGGCATCGCACCGGCTTCCAGCTTCGCCACGAAACCAGAAGCATCCGGCAGCGTGGACAGCAGCGCGATCGGCCCGTGGCAGACCAGCGCGGTGGTCTTATTGCGCTTATGGAAGTCAGCCAGCAGCCGGCCCAGCGCCGGGCTCTTCAGCAGGTCCTGCATCGGCGCGTGGCCACCGGGAATGTAGACCGCATCGAAGCGTGCGTAGCCCTGCTGCTCGACACGCGCCAGGCTGACCACCGGCGAGGCCGTCGGCGAGGTCAGCGCCAGTTTCTCCAGCAGGTCCTTGTGCAGCTTCAGCTGCGCGGCATCATTGCCGAAGTACGCCGGCGCCACCGAGGACGCATCCACCGTCGGTGCCCGCCCCTGCGGCGTGGCGAGGGTCACCTCATGGCCCGCGTCCAGCAGCAGCTTGACCGGCTGCATCAGCTCGTTGAGATAGAAGCCGGTGGACAGCACCTTGCCGTCCTTCAGGTCCAGGTGGTGTTCGTCGGACAGCACCACCAGCACGTTGGCGGCCTGCGCGCCGGTCGCGGCCAGGGTCAGGGCCAGCGCTGCGGCCAGCCGGGTCATCAGGTTCATGGGGAGCTCCTATCGGGGAATGGCCGCCACTTTATTCATCGCCCCAGCGGCGATAAATTGGCCCCATCGCAAAACATCTGTTCCCCGGACAGCCAAATGAGCCGCAAGTTCGACTACCTGGGCGATGTGGAGGTGTTCCTGGCGGTGGTCGAGCACGGCTCGTTCACCGCCGGCGCGGTGGCGCTGTCCACCACGCCCTCGGTGCTGAGCCGCGCGGTCACCCGCCTGGAAGCGCGGCTGGGCCGCCAGCTGCTGCAGCGGACCACCCGCCGCGTGGGCCTGACCGACGCCGGGCGGCTCTATCTGGGACAGGTGCGCACCGCCTTCGGCCTACTGGACGACGCCGAGCGCGACGTACTGGCCCAGGACGGTGCGCTGGCCGGCCGCGTGCGCCTGAGCGTGCCCACCACCTATGGCCACTACCGGCTGCCGCCAGTGCTGGCGCGCTTTGCGCAGCAGTACCCGCAGGTGCAGGTGGAACTGAACATCACCAACCGCAACGTGGACCTGGTGGCCGAAGGTTTCGACCTGGCCATCCGCCTGGGCCAGCTGCCGGACAGTGGGCTGGTGGCGCGGAAGCTGGAAGACGCCCCGCTGCTGTTGGTGGCCGCGCCGGACTACCTGCAGCGCCGCGGCACGCCGCAGACGCTGGACGACCTGCAGCAGCACCTGTGCCTGCCCTTCGTGATGCCGCGCACCGGGCGGCTGGCGCCGTGGATCTTCCGCGACGGCGGGCGCGACGTGGACTGGCTGCCGCGTTCGTCCATCGAGACCTCCGACGATGTGCTGGGCGTGGTGTCGCTGGCCGAACAGGGCATCGGCATCTGCCAGAGCTATGAGTTCATCGTGCGCGAGCGATTGCAGCGCGGGCAGCTGGTGGAAGTGCTGCCGCAGTTGCGTGGGCGGTCAAGGCCGTTCTCGGTGATCTATGCGCCGCATCGGCGGCAGTCGGCGGCGGCGCGGGCGATGATTGAGCTGCTGGTGGGGAATGCGGCGTTGGTTGCGGATGGTGCTGATTGAGGCTGCGACGCTCGCTGGCGGTGTCGTGTTTGAACCGTTTTTCGTGGTGTGCAGCTGATCAGACGCCGTTGCCTGACGAGGTGGACTAAGAACTGTTGTAAAGAAGGCCGTCGCGCTATGCGCTTGCGGCATGGGCGATTGCGGCACTTTGATTCGCAATCAACAGTGCGGCTGCGCGAATGCGTCTGATGGCGTCGCGTGCTGCACGATTGCTGCGTGCAACAATGGATCTTCGCTCTCGAATCCCGCGATTTCTTCGCGAAATTCAATTTGCATTCGAAGCGGCAGCGTAAAGACCATGGCGCGCCACCGACAACGGGTGGCCGGGCGTCCAAACCCGTGATGATGTTCGCGTCAGTTGTTTACGCTTGCCCGTCGGCACCGCCCTTAACCGGTGCCGGCGGGCAATCCGTCGGCCTTTATGGCGGG
>NZ_QAIJ01000192.1:0-1059 GCF_003060985.1 Stenotrophomonas sp. HMWF023 | reverse complement strand
TGGTTGGAGCGGGTGTACTTGATCAGGTTGTAGATGTCGACGCCGGCATCGGTCGCGTCGGTGATTTCCACTTCGTTGACCTTGACCACGATGCGGGCGGCATCGATCTGCACGATCTCGCCACCACGACGGGCATTCACGGTCACGCCCGAGTCACGCGCCACGGCGCGCTCGATGCCGGTACCGACCAGCGGCTTCTGCGCACGCAGGGTCGGCACGGCCTGACGCTGCATGTTGGCGCCCATCAGTGCGCGGTTGGCGTCATCGTGCTCCAGGAACGGAACCAGCGCAGCCGCGATCGACACGGTCTGCATCGGCGAGACGTCCATGAAGTGGACTTCCGCCGGCGGCTTCAGCAGCGATTCGCCCTGGTAACGGCAGGGAACGAACTGCTCGGTCAGCACGCTGTTGACATCGGTCAGGGCGTTGGCCTGGGCGATGACGTACTCGTTTTCTTCGATGGCCGACAGGAACTCGACTTCGTCGAAGACCTTGCCGTCCACGACCTTGCGGTACGGGGTCTCGAGGAAACCGTACTGGTTGGTGCGGGCGTACACGGCCAGCGAGTTGATCAGGCCGATGTTCGGGCCTTCCGGGGTTTCGATGGTGCAGACGCGGCCGTAATGGGTCGGGTGCACGTCGCGCACTTCGAAGCCGGCACGCTCACGGGTCAGGCCGCCCGGGCCCAGGGCCGAGACGCGACGCTTGTGGGTCACTTCCGACAGCGGGTTGTTCTGATCCATGAACTGCGACAGCTGCGAGGAGCCGAAGAATTCCTTGATCGCCGCAGCCACCGGCTTGGCGTTGATCAGCTCCTGCGGGGTCAGGCCTTCCGACTCTGCCATCGACAGGCGTTCCTTGACCGCGCGCTCGACGCGGACCAGGCCCACGCGGAACACGTTCTCGGCCATTTCACCGACCGAACGCACGCGACGGTTGCCCAGGTGATCGATGTCATCGACCACGCCGCGACCGTTGCGGATCTCGGTCAGGACCTTGATCACTTCCAGGATGTCCGAGCTGTCGCCGTGGGCGGCAACCAGGCGCTTGGACTCTTCG
>NZ_QAIJ01000191.1:8963-10111 GCF_003060985.1 Stenotrophomonas sp. HMWF023 | reverse complement strand
GTAAACCCGTCCATGGGGGCTTGGCCGCGGCATCCATGCCGCGGACACCCCCGCAACCGGACCCACCCCGCCTTCGACAGATCTCCGCAACCTGTCTGGATGGCATGGCCTGCCCTTGGTAGGTGTCGACCTTGGTCGACACTTGGATCCACTCCGTGCGTGGATGAACGATCAGGAATGATCGGTCGGGGTGTGCTCGAACAACTCACCTTGCACTACCGGCTCCTTTTCGCGGAAGCCGCCGAGGCCGACGCCGACCAGGCGGTAGCGGGTGTCGGCGGGCAGGTCGACGCGGGCGCGAAGTGCCAGTGCGATGTCGCGCAGTTCGGCCATTGATTCCGGCGGGCGTTCCGGGGTGAAGCTGCGGGTGAGGAGGCGGAACTGCGCGGTCTTCAACTTCAACACCACGGTGTGGCCGATGCGTTCGGTCTTGCGGGTGGCATGCCAGGTCTTCTCGGCCAGCTGCACGATCGCTTCAGCCAGGTCTTCCAGCAACAGGTCTTCGGCGAAGGTGTCTTCGGAGGAGATCGACTGCACCTGCTGGTCAGGCTCCACCGGACGCTCGTCGACGCCGCGTGCGCGGTTGTACAGGCTGCGGCCGAAGCTGCCGAAGGCTTCTTCCAGGTCCGGCAGCGTCCACTGCCGCAGGTCGCCGCAGGTGACGATGCCGCGCGCTGCCAGTTTGCCTTCCATCACCTTGCCGACGCCGGGCACGCGGTTCACCGGCAGCGGCAGCAGGAACGCATCCACCCGCTGCGGCGGAATCACGAACTGGCCGTCAGGCTTGCGCCAGTCCGAAGCGATCTTGGCCAGGAACTTGTTGGGCGCGATACCGGCTGAAGCAGTCAGGTGGGTTTCCTCGCGGATCTGCGCGCGGATGGTGCGGGCGATGTCGGTGGCCAGCACCATGTCGCTCTTCGGCACCGTGACATCCAGATAGGCCTCATCCAGCGACAACGGCTCGACCAGGTCGGTATGGCGCAGGAAGATCTCGCGCACGTGGCGTGACACCGCCTTGTAACGTGCGAAGTCCGGGGGTACGAAGATCGCGTCCGGGCACAGGCGCTCGGCGCGCAGTGCCGGCATCGCCGAACGCACGCCGAACACGCGCGCCTCGTACGAGGCGGCACACACCACTGAACGCGCGC
>NZ_QAIJ01000191.1:5329-8953 GCF_003060985.1 Stenotrophomonas sp. HMWF023 | reverse complement strand
GCAGTGCGTTCATGGTTGGCCCACATGATACCTGCACCGTACCCGTCCAGACGCCGAAGTATGGTCGTTGTGCATCAACGGGATGCGTGGTTTCAGCTGAAAACACTACGCACGCGTACGGAGACGCGGTTTGATATCCGCCTGATCCGTCGTGCATCCTCGGGAACTCGTTGCCTTGTTTTCGCTTCCAGGATTGCGCTTTCCATGACTCGTCTCCACGCGTTCAACCGCGACCAGCTGCTGGCCAGCGCACGCGGTGAACTGTTCGGCGCTGCCGCCGGCCGGTTGCCCAACGACCCGATGCTGATGTTCGACCGCATCACCGAAATCCGCGAGGACGGCGGACCGCATGGCAAGGGCATGGTACGCGCCGAACTGGATATCCGTCCGGACCTGTGGTTCTTCGGCTGCCACTTCATCGGCGACCCGGTGATGCCCGGCTGCCTGGGCCTGGATGCCATGTGGCAGCTGACCGGCTTCTTCCTCACCTGGTTGGGTGCGCCCGGCAAGGGCCGCGCCCTGGGCTGCGGTGAAGTGAAGTTCACCGGCCAGGTGCTGCCCGATGCCAAGCTGGTGCGCTACGAGATCGACATCAGCCGCGTCATCAACCGCAAGCTGGTGATGGCCCAGTCCGACGCGCGCATGTACGTGGACGACCGCGAGATCTACAACGCCCGCGACCTGCGCGTGGGCCTGTTCACTGAAACCGGGAGCTTCTGATGCGTCGCGTCGTCATCACCGGCATGGGCATCACGTCCTGCCTCGGCAATGATCTGGATACCGTTTCGGCCGCCCTGCGCGAGAGCCGCGCCGGCATCACCGCGCTGGCCGACCACGCCGAAGCCGGCCTGCGCAGCCAGGTCGGCGGTCGCGTCGACCTCGACCTGGACGCGCTGATCGACCGCAAGCAGAAGCGCTTCATGAGCGATGCCGCCGCCTTCGCCTACCTGGCGATGGCCGATGCCATCACCGATGCGGGCCTGACCCCGGAACAGGTCAGTGGCCTGCGCACCGGCCTGATCGCCGGTTCCGGTGGTGGCTCCAGCGAATGGCAGGTAGGTGCGGTCGATCTGCTGCGCAGCCGCGGCGTGCGCAAGGTCGGTCCGTACATGGTGCCGCGCACGATGTGCTCGACCGTGTCGGCCTGCCTGGCCACCGCATTCCAGATCAAGGGCGTCAGCTACTCGCTGTCGGCCGCATGCGCGACCTCCGCACACTGCATCGGCGCGGCTGCCGACCTCATCCGCCACGGCGCGCAGGACATCATGTTCGCCGGTGGCGGTGAAGACCTGCACTGGTCGATGAGCGTGATGTTCGATGCGATGGGTGCACTGTCCACCAGCTTCAACGACACCCCCGCCAGCGCCTCGCGCCCGTATGACAAGGACCGCGATGGCTTCGTCATCGCCGGTGGTGGCGGCATGCTGGTGCTTGAGGATTACGACCACGCCGTGGCACGTGGCGCACACATCCATGCCGAGCTGATCGGTTATGGCGTGACCTCCGATGGCGCCGACATGGTCGCCCCGTCCGGTGAAGGTGCCGTGCGCTGCATGAAGATGGCGCTGCAGAACGTCGACCGTCCGCTGGATTACCTCAACACCCACGGCACCTCGACCCCGCTGGGCGATGTGACCGAGCTGGGTGCGATCCGCGAGGTGTTCGGTGATGCGATTCCGCCGCTGTCCTCGACCAAGGCGCTGTCGGGCCATTCGCTGGGCGCTGCCAGCGTGCATGAAGCGATCTACTGCCTGCTGATGATGCGCGACGGCTTCGTGGCCGGTTCGGCCAACATCGGCGAGCTGGACCCGAGGGTGGAAGGCTTCCCGATCCTGCGCGAAAGCCGCGAGCAGAAGCTGGACACGGTGATGTCCAACAGCTTCGGCTTCGGTGGCACCAACGCAGCGCTGGTGTTCGGCAGGGTGTGATCGCAAAGCGTGCCGACCAAGGTTGGCACCCACCGGGTTTGGGGTTGGCACCTGCCAGAGCGGTAGCGCCGGGCCATGCCCGGCGGGTGCGGTGAAGCGTGCCGACCTATGGTCGGCACCCACCCTCACCCACCGTTACCTCGGCAACAGCGGCAGCAGCAGCGCGTGGGCGTCCACCAGCGAACCGACGATGCGGTGGCCCAGCGCGCGCAGTTCTTCATCGGGATGCACCAGGTCCGGCACCTGGATCACGGTCATGCCCGCAGCCAGTGCGGCACGCGTGCCGGCAGGGGAATCCTCCAGCGCCAGGCAGCGTTCCGGTGCCTTGCCCAGCCGCTGCGCGGCCAGCAGGTAGATGTCCGGTGCCGGCTTGGCCCGCGCCACGTCGCCACCGGCGATCACCGCATCGAAGTACGGCAACAACCCGGTCGCGGCCAGCTTGCGGTTGGCCCGCGGCTGCCGGGTCGAGGTCGCCACCGCACGCGGCACCGCGTGCGCTTTCAGCAGTTCCAGCAGCTCCAGGATGCCCGGGCGCAGCGGCAACCCTGTCTGCGTGCGTTCCTCGTACAGATCATGGCAGCGCGCCGCCATCGCCTCGATCATGCTGTCTTCGATGCCCTGCTGGCGCAGCAGCGCCTGGCTGTCGCGGTCACCAAGACCGACCATGCGCACGAAGAAGCTGGCATCCAGCGGCAGGCCGAACTCCTCTGCGGCCTCGCTCCAGCATGCAAGCGACACACGCTCGCTGTCGATCATCAGGCCGTCCATGTCGAAGATGACGGCGTCAGGCAGGAACGGCAGCGCAGCGATGGAGGTCATGGAGCGAACAGCGTATCCAGATCGGTGGAGGTCAGCAGCCGCCATTGCCCTTCGGCCAGTCCCTGCAGGTCCAGGCCACCGACACGGCTGCGATGCAGTGCCTGCACGTGGTTGCCTGCGGCAGCGAACATGCGGCGAACCTGATGGTAGCGACCTTCGTGCAGTATCAGGCGCGCCTTGCGCGGCCCGAGCACCTGCAGTTCAGCCGGCAGCAGGGGCGTCTTCTCCGCTTCCAGCATCAGCGTGCCGCTGGCAAACAGCGCCACCTCGTCACCGCGCAGGTCTTCGGCCAGCTCCACTTCGTAGACCTTGGGCAGCTTCGACTTCGGCGAAATGATCCGGTGCAGCAGGTTGCCGTCGTCGGTCAGCAGCAGCAGGCCGCTGGTCTCACGGTCCAGGCGGCCGACGGTGGACAGCACCGGGTCGCGGTCGCGGAAGCGCGGCGGCAGCAGGTCGTAGATCAGGCGGCCTTTGTCCTTGGTCGAACAGGTGTAGCCGGCCGGCTTGTACATCGCCAGCGACAGGCCCACCGGCGGGTCCAGCGGCTCGCCATCGACCCGCACCGCTTCATGCGGCACCTGGTCGTCGGCATACAGCACCTCGCCATCGGCGTCGGTGACGCGGCCTTCGCGGAACATCCACTGCACCTGCTTGCGGCTGCCGTAGCCGAGGTTGGCGATGTGCTTGACCAGTTTCACCGACCCTTCCCCTTGCCCTTCACTGCCTCGACCAGCTTGAAGCCATCGCGCTCGGCAACCACGCGGACCGCGCCGAAGCTCTCGTTGAGCGTGTACTCGTACGGCAGGTGGCGGTTGGCCACCACGTACAGGCGCCCGCCCGGGCGCAGCGCCTGCGCGGCCACGGCGATGAAGCGCTG
>NZ_QAIJ01000191.1:0-5319 GCF_003060985.1 Stenotrophomonas sp. HMWF023 | reverse complement strand
TCCGGCTCGATACCGGCGGTGACGTCGCGCCACAGGAAACGCAGCGGCACCGGGCGCGGCGGCGGCGCCAGATTGAGTTCGGCCAGGTCCAGCGCGCGCTTCTCGGCCTCGTACAGGTCCAGCGCGGTGATCTTCGGGCAGCGTTCCAGCAGCTCGCGCGACAGGTAGCCGTAACCGGCACCGAGGTCGGCCGCACGCCCGGCCAGGTCGGCCGGCAGGTGCTCGGCCAGCAGCGCCGAGGCCGGGTCGATTCGGTCCCAGGCGAACACGCCCGGGCGGCTGAGGAAACGGCCGCCGACGATCGGCCGCACCGCGTCCAGGCTGCCCCAGCGCTTGGCCACGTCCACATCGTGCTGGCCCTGCAACGGCGCGGTCCAGAACACGCGGCAGTGGTTCTTGGTCAGGCTGCCGCCGAGGCCGGCCAACTGCTTGAGGTCGCCTTCGCCGGAGCGGGCGCCTTCGTTGTTGTGCTGGCAGGCCACGATGCGGCCACCCTCGGCGACCAGCGCCAGGGCGCGGGCGAACAGCGCGCGGGCTTCCTCGCGCTGGCGCGGCGGCAGCACCAGCACCAGCGGATAACGGCCGCGGCCGGCAACATCATCCAGCTGGCCGCTGACGGTCCAGCCAGCGGCCTGCTGCAGCGGCTGCGCGAACGGGGCGAAGCTCTGCTCGCAATCCACCTCGCGGCCGCCGGCCTGCTCGCGCAGGGGCCAGCCGTCACGGGCGCGCAGGAAGGCCACCGGACCCTCCGGCCAGCGCAGGGCGCCGCTGGAGAACGGCAGGAACAGGGTCTGCAGGGGGGCGTCGTCGCTGGATGCCATCGGCGCGGGTACTGGAAGCGTGAGGGCCGTCCATTGTACCGGCTTGTCCGGCCCGGCCCCGGCCACCGCTTTGCGAAACTTCAACGTTGCCTTGATGCCGCAGCAACATGCCAGCGTTCAGGGTAGAACCTCCCCCGCAACTCCTGGAGATCCTGCATGCGTGCCTTGTTCGTCGGAGGTGTCGTCGACAACAGTGAAATGGACCTGGAAGGCAGCCATCCCCCCGTGCATTACCCGGAGGACACCGGCGGCGGCCATTCCCGCTATCGCCTGCACCAGGTCGGCCATGGCGCCGATGGCAGCGTGGCCTACGCCGTCTATGGCGCGCCGGACCTGGCAGACGATGAAGTGACCCGGGTAGCCGAGGAGCGCGCCTATGCGCGCAGGTTCGAGGCGACGGCAACGCTGTTCGAGCATTGATAGGCCTGTAGCGCCCGAGCCCATGCTCGGGCGGCGGCGCAGCCGCGCGGACGGCAGCCGAGCATGGGCTCGGCTTCTATATCGGATCAATGCGCCTCGGCGGCAGCTCGCGGATGCTGGCGATTTCATCCAGCCACACGTGATGCTGCTGCACCGGTGTATCGAGATCGTCCAGCCGCAGCTGGCCGTTGCTGCCTTCGTCGCCGGCCTCGTTGCGGTACTGCTGCAGCGTCGGCTGCACGGCCACGGTGCCCAGCAGGCGGCGGCCATCATGCAAGGTCAGCTGCACTTCGGTTTCACCCTGCAACTGCGGCAGCAGGGCTTCCAGGCGCGCGATCTGCGCGGCATCGGTATGGATTCGCGGAGCAATACGGGACATCGACAACCTCCTGCGTGCAGGCGTGCAGGGTCGCCGATCGGCCGTGAATGCTCAGTGCAGCAGGTTGTCCCCACGCGTGGCCTGTACGCGCCGCACCACACCCACCAACTGGGCCACCGAGTACGGCTTGGCCACATGCTCCTGGAAGCCCGAGGCCAACGCACGGCGACGGTCATCGGCACGCGCCAGCGCCGTCACCGCCACCGCAGGCAATGCCGCGGCATTCACGCCCAGGTCCTCGCGCAGCGTGCTCACCAGGCCATAGCCATCCATGCCCGGCATGCCGATGTCGGTCAGCAGCACGTGGTAGTGCAGGTGCCCATTGTCGGCCAGCAGCGCCAGTGCCTCGCCCGCAGAGCTGGCCGCAGATACGCTGGCGCCCTGCTCTTCCAGCATGCGCCGCAGGTACTCCAGCACTTCTGGCTGGTCTTCCACCGCCAGCACATGCAGGCCGCGCAGCGGGTACGGTTCGACCACCATCGGTTCCAGGATCGGACCGCTGACGACCTCACGCAGCGGACGCCGTTCGGCATCGGGCAGGTGCTGTGGCAGGCGCACGGTGAAGGTGGCGCCGTGACCATGGCCATCGCTGGCCGCACTGACCGTACCGCCGTGCAGTTCGACCAGCTGCTGCACGATCGCCAGGCCCAGACCCAGACCGCCATGACGGCGGGTGGTGGTGCCGTCGGCCTGGCGGAAGCGGCTGAACAGATGGTTCAGGAACTCCGGTGCGATGCCGTCGCCGGTATCACGCACGGTGATCGTCCAATAGTTGCCATCGGCCTGCAGCTGCACGTCGATGCGGCCCTCGGCCGGGGTGAACTTGATCGCGTTGGACAGCAGGTTCCAGAACACCTGCTGCAGGCGGGTGGCATCGCCCAGCACCTGGCAGGCCTGCGCCGGCAACTGCAGGGTGACGTCCAGCGCCTTGCCCTCGGCCACCAGCTCCTGCGCGCCCATCGCTTCGTTCAACTGGTCGCGCAGATCCAGCACTTCCACTTCCAGCTGCACCTTGCCCAGCAGCATGCTGCTGAGATCGAGCATGTCCGAGATCAACCGCTTCTGCGCGGTGGCACTGTTGGCGATCACGCCCAGGCCCTTGTACAGCGGACTGGTGGAATCCACGCGCTGCAGCAGCAGTTCGCTCCAGCCCAGGATCGTGGTCAGCGGCGTGCGCAGCTCATGCGACAGCGTGGCCAGGAATTCGTCCTTCAGCCGCGCCATGTTCTCCGCGGCACTGCGTGCGGCGCGCTCGGACTGCAGCAGCTCCTCGCGCGCCAGTTCGATCTCGCGACGCTCGGTGACGTCCGGGCTGCTGCCGGCCAGACCGATGAAACGGCCCATCCGCGAGAAGCGCGGACGGGCGTTCATTTCCAGCCAGCGCCACTGTCCATCGGCGCGGCGGGCGCGCACAAGCGCATGCATCGAACGCTGCGCTTTCAGCGCTTCCTGCAGTTCGTATTCGAACACCGAGGCATCGTCGGGATGCACCAAGCCGCGCCAGACATCTTCCGGCACACGGTTCTCGTCGCCGCCGAAGAACTCGCTGAAGGCACTGTTGACGAAGCGGGCGTGGCCGCGCTCGTCCAGCACCCACACCGGCATCGGCAGGCCATCGGCCAGTGCACTGAAACGGGCCTCGCTCTCGCCCAGCTCCACTTCCATCTGCTTGCGCGCGGTCACATCGAAGAACAGCACGCCCACCAGGTCATCTCCCGGCCGGCCGATACGCACCGCATCCACCGCGAACGAGCGCCCCAGGGCACGGGCATCCATCTCGAACTGCGCCGGTCGCCCGGTCCGCGCCACTTCGCCGTAGATCCGGAACCAATCGCCTTCGTGCTGTGGCTCCAGCGCGCTCATGCGCTTGCCGCAGGCATCCTTCAGGCCGGTATGACGCTCGAAGGCATCGTTGACCTCGAGGAAGCGGTAGTCGATCGCCTCGTCGCCGTCGAACAGCACCTGGATCACACAGAAACCTGCGTGGATGCGCTCAAGCACGCCATGGTGCAGGTCGGGTTCGGGCGTCGGCACCATCAAGGGTGAGCGCTCCACGAGGGGCGGCAATGTGGACAAGGGCGTGGGGAGAAAGACCGGATGGAGGTACAGCATCTTCCAGAGCGCGTATTCACAGCGTCAAGCGCCGTCAGTCAGGGTTGACGACCATGAATTGGCGGCAACTGTTGACGCATTTGACGCTACTGACCATTGCTGCGGCCCTGCGGCGGGATCACACTCGAGCCGAGATCATCATCCTCCCCGCTTCGGGGACGCAGGAGACTGCCATGAAAGGTTCGCTTCCAACCGCCCTGCTGCTGGCCGGCATGCTTGCCGTGGGCAGCGTGGCCGCCGCGCCGCGGACGGTAACGGCGCCCGATGCACCGCGCGCACTGCAGGCCGATGGCCCGGTCAGCGTGAAGTGGGACGATCCGGCGAAATTCACCGAGCTCCGCCAGAGCAGCAACCGCTTCGAGGCTGAACGCGGTGACTGGGTGCAGCAGCTGGCGCGCTACGTACAGACCAGCGCCGCCAAGCCCCTGCAGGCCGGGCAGACGCTGGACGTAACCCTGGTCGATATCAAGCGCGCGGGCGACTACGAGCCCTGGCACGGCCCGCGCGGCAGCGATATCCGGATCATGCGCGACATCTACCCGCCGCGGATCACCCTGCAGTACACGCTGAAGGACGCCAGCGGGCGCATCATCGATGAAGGCGACGCCCGCCTGAGCGACAGCGGCTATCTGCATAACATCGGCCTGAAGAGCGATACCGATCCGCTGCGCTATGAGAAGCGCCTGATCGATGACTGGGTGAAGCGCCAGCTGACCTCGCGCGTTACCGCTGCCCGGTAGGTGTCGACCTTGGTCGACATGCATTCACAGCGCCGACCAAGGTTTGATCGATCCGGTAGGTGTCGACCTTGGTCGACACGCATTCACGGCGCCGCCCAAGGTCGGCCGCTACCAGAGCCGGTCAATCCTGGTAGACGCGTGCCACGCGCTTGACGCCGCACGGCAGCTGGTAGGCACTGACACCGCAGCGCGGGGCCAGCTCGGACAGCGTCGGCGCAGTGCCCCACAGCTCCACCACGCTGCCGACGCCGGCCTGCGCATGCGCGGTCAGGTCCACGGTCAGCATGTCCATCGACACGCGGCCGATCAGCCCACCGGGTTGGCCATCGATCAGCACCGGGGTGCCATTGGGCGCGAACTGCGGATAGCCATCGGCATAGCCCAGTGCGACCACGCCCACGCGTGTGCGTGCCTTGGCCACGAAGCGCGCACCGTAGCCGACCGGCTCACCGGCCTCGATCCAGCGCTCGGCGATCACCTTGGACTGCATCGTCATCACCGGGCGCAGGCGCGCGGTCAGCTCGCTGTTGTCCGGCAGCGGGTTGGCGCCGTACAGCATCAGGCCCGGGCGCACCCAGTCACTGCGTACGTCAGGCCAGCCCAGCAGCGCCGGCGAATTGCAGACACTGGTCTCGCCTTGCAGGCCTTCGATGGCCTCGACGAAGGTGGCGGCCTGCTCATGGGTACGCTCGCTGTCCAGCTCGTCGGCGCGCGCCAGGTGGGTCATCAGTACGATGCGCGCCACCTGCGGCAGTGCAGACAGACGTGCGTGCGCGGCGCGGAAACCGGCAACGTCCAGGCCAAGCCTGTGCATGCCACTGTCCAGCTTCAGCCATACCGTCAGCGG
>NZ_QAIJ01000190.1:0-4523 GCF_003060985.1 Stenotrophomonas sp. HMWF023 | reverse complement strand
GTTCATGGGATCGCCGCCAGTCGGTAGGGATCGAGCAGCGCGGCGACGCCGAACGGCAGCGCCATCGCGATGGCGACACTGCCGATCGGCACGTCGATGGCGGACGTGGAAACCACCACCGCTTCCCGGTGCGCATACAGATGGCCCAGCAGCAGGCGCACCGCAGCGCGGATGCTGTCGTTGGCCGGCAGGCCCTGAAGCAGCTGCGCGCTGCGCTCGGTGGCCACGGCCAAGCGGCGATCAGCAACGTCGCGCATGGCCTTGGCCTTGGCCGCGTTGGTCTCGGCATTGGCGGCGGCAACCGCGGCTTCATGCCCGGTCACCGCCGCCGCCATGTCCTGCGGCAACTGGTCAAGCGCCAGGTCCAGTGCCGGCTGGTCGGCAAACAGCGTCCGTCCCAGGTAGGCCGACGCCGCGTCGGTTGCGGCCGCCAGCAGGTCGCCCAGGATGGTGTCGTCGTAGTCGCCGTCGATACGGCAGTGCGTGCGGCACTGCTCAAGTGTCAGCAGGGGCATCGAATCCTCCTTCGTTGATGGATGTTGGATGCCCCGACCCTGCGCACGCGGCTACGCCGCACGCTGTCATCAAGGACGGCGCGAAAAGGGGCAGGGTCGGGGCGGAAACAGAAACGGCCCCACCAGGAATGGCAGGGCCGCAAGCACGATGACAAGGCGCCGACGGACGGCGTAAACGCAAAAAGCCCCCGGCGGTCGCCAGAGGCTTGTATGTCATCGTGGTTGAAAAGATACGCTGCAGGTGTGCACCCGTCAATCCGTAAACCGTCACCAGTCTGGTGACTTTTCCGGGGCCTGCGTCAGTGCGGTCACAGAGGCGTGCGGTGGTCTGGATAGAATGGTGTGGCGCCGCTTCCGCAGCGCGTTCACCGCTGGATTCCCGCATGCCTGCCACCACCGAACGCTACTTCGATACACGCACCGAACAAGGCGTGCTGCGCCTGTCCATTGTCGGCTCGCTGCTGTTGGCTGCAGCGGCGGTGGTGTTCGGCCTGCTGGCCAATTCTTCGCTGATCATCTTCGACGGCATCTACGGGCTGATCGACGTGGTGATGACGTGGCTGTCGTTGCTGGTCGCGCGGCTTATCGCCCTGTCCACGCAGACCGACGCCCTGCAGTCGCGCCTCAACCAGCGCTTCACCATGGGGTTCTGGCACCTGGAACCGATCGTGCTGGGAGTGAGCGGCACGTTGATGATCGGTGCGGCGTTGTACGCGCTGGTCAATGCGGTCGATGCGCTGATGTCCGGTGGCCGCCAGATCGCGCTTGGCCCCGCGATCATTTTCGCGGCGCTGTCGATCGTGGCCGAGAGCGCGCTGGCCTGGTTCGTGCTGCGTGCTAACCGGCGCATCGGCTCGGAGTTCATCGCGCTGGACGCGAAGAACTGGGTGATCGCCGCGAGCATGTCGGCCTGCTACCTGGCGGCCTTCCTCGGCGGTGTGCTGGTCCACGGCACGTCGTGGGCGTGGGTCGGACCGTACATCGATCCGGCCATCCTGGCGTTCGTCTGCGTGCTGGTGATGATCGCGCCGCTGGGCACCGTGCGGCGCGCGCTGGCCGGCATCCTGCTGGTCACGCCGCCGGAACTGCAGGCGCACGTGGATGCGGTGGCGCGGGCGATCGTTGCAAAGCACGGCTTCGTCGAACACCGCAGCTACGTGGCCCAGGTAGGCCGTGGCGAACAGATCGAGCTGTTCTTCGTGGTGCGCGAGGACGACCCACCGCGGCCCCTGCTGGAGTGGGATCACCTGCGCGACGAAATCGGTGATGCCCTCGGCGAATCATCGCCGGACCGCTGGCTGACCATCATGTTCACCACTGACCGGGAATGGACGATCTAGGCCCACAGGACGTTCAATCAAGTTTTTCAGACGTGTTGTGACCCAACGTGTGCGGAATCCGGGCAAAGTAGGCTCCAACGCACCACCCACCCACTGACCAGGAGCATCCCGATGTCCATCGAAAAGGTTCTGTACACCGCCCAGGCTACCTCCACCGGCGGCCGCGAAGGCCGTTCCGTGTCCTCCGACAACGTGCTGGACATCCAGCTGTCGACCCCGCGCGAGCTGGGCGGCGCTGGCGGCCCGGGCACCAATCCGGAGCAGCTGTTCGCTGCGGGCTATTCGGCCTGCTTCCTCGGCGCACTGAAGTTCGTCGCCGGCCAGGCCAAGGTCGCACTGCCGGCCGACACCACCGTGACCGGCAAGGTCGGCATCGGCCAGATCCCGACCGGTTTCGGCATCGAAGCCGAGCTGACCATCAACGTGCCGGGCGTGCCGCGCGAGCAGGTGGAAGAGCTGGTGCAGAAAGCGCACATCGTCTGCCCGTATTCCAACGCTACCCGCGGCAACATCGACGTGACGCTGATCGTCGCCTGATGCGCTGATGCCGGCCAGCGGCCGGCACTACCCGCGCGCGGGGAAAAAAAATGGGCGGATGCCGGTCGAAACCGTGCATCCGCCCATCCCACCTTCGTTGTCCCGCAAGGGGGCATGAGGTTGCCGGCCAGCGGCCGGCGCTACCGGGTCACTTCTCGCTCGTAATGAGCTGCACGACGCTGGAGAAATCCAGCTTGCCGCGCCCGGCCTGGTGATTCATCGAATACAGGTTGCGAGCCACTTCGCCCAACGGGATCGAGGCGCCGACGCTCATCGCCGCTTCCACCGCCAGGCCCATGTCCTTCAGCATCAGGTCGCTGCCGAAGCCGCCGCTGTAGCCGCGCGACGCCGGTGCGTTTTCCAGCACGCCCGGCCACGGGTTGCACACTTCGGTGGCCCAGCTGCGGCCGGTGCTGACCGCCATCATCTGCGACAGCACCTTGGGGTCCAGCCCGTGCGCCACGCCAAGCGCGATGGCTTCGCCGGTGACGGCCATGATCACGCCCAGCGCCATGTTGTTGCACAGCTTGGCGACCTGGCCGGCGCCGCTGGCACCCACATGGAAGATGTTCTTGCCCATCGCCTGCAGCACGGGGCGGGCGCGTTCCAGCGCGTCCTCTTCACCGCCGACGATGAAGGTCAACGTGCCGGCCTGTGCACCGGCAGTACCACCGGACACCGGTGCATCGATCATCTGCAGGCCTCGTGCGGCGGCCGCTTCGGAAACCTTGCGCGCGCTGGCGGGGGCGATCGTGCTGCAGTCGATGACCAGCGCACCGGCGGGAATCGCTGCAAGGATGCCGTCGTCGCCCAGGTACACGCCTTCGACGTGGCGGCTGGCCGGCAGCATCGAGATCACCACCTCGGCGTCAACCAGGGTTTCGCGCGCCGATGCAGAGGCACTGGCGCCCGCGTCGACTGCGGCCTGTACAGCAGCCGGCACCAGATCGAACACGCGCACGGTGTGGCCGTTCTTGACCAGATTGGCGGCCATCGGGCCACCCATGTTGCCCAACCCAATGAATGCAATGCGGCTCATGCCAGGCTCCTTTCAGCGACAGGGGTACCCAGGTCGGCCAGCGGATGCGCGGCATCGGCCCAGGGAGAAGCGAAGAACGTATCGGCCCATGCACGGCTGGCATCGGCCAACGTGGCCGGGTTCCACGATGGAGTGCGGTCCTTGTCGATCAGCAGCGCGCGGATGCCTTCGGCAAAATCGCCATGCGCAGCACAATGCAGGGCCGTGATGTATTCCAGCCGGTACACGTTCGCCAGATCCTGGCCGACGCTGCGGCGCTGCAGTTCGAAGGCCAGCCGTGCCGAACCCGGCGCACCGGCGGCCAGCGTCTTCTGTGCGGCCTGCAACCAGGCATCATCGGTCTGCAGGGTGCTGATGCGTTCGATGATGGCGGCGAGATCATCGCCTTCGCACAGCGCACCGACCTGCGCGGCATTGGCCAGCAGCGGGCCGGTAGCTGCATCGCTGGCGAACGACAGCAGCAGCTGCGACAAGCGTTCGTGGTTGCGTGCGGCATCGGCCGACCACGCGACCTGCAACAGCGCATCGAACACCGCGCTGCGGCGCTCCTCGGCCACATGCACGTCGGCCAGGCCGGCGTAGATCGCATCGCCGGGGTTGAGCAGCGCACCGGTCAGGGCCAGGAACAGGCCGCCGTTGCCCGGCACCCGCGGCAGCAGCCAGCTGCCGCCCACGTCCGGGAACAGGCCGACAGTGATTTCCGGGAAGGCCAGCTTGGAACGCTCGCTGACCACGCGATGGCTGGCGCCGGACATCAGACCGATGCCGCCGCCCATCACGATGCCATGGCCCCAGCACAGGATCGGCTTGGCGTAGGTATGGATCAGGTAGTCGACGCGGTACTCGACGTCGAAGAACTCGGCGGCGTAGTCGTTCTCGCGGATGTCCGTGTGGCCGGTCTCGCGGTAGGCGAGCATGCTCTGGTACAGGCTGTGCAGATCACCGCCGGCACAGAATGCCTTTTCGCCCGCGCCCTGCAGCACCACCAGCGCGATGCCGTCATCGTCGGCCCAGGTATTGAGCTGCTTCAGCAGCAGGTGCGCCATCGGCAACGAGAAGCCATTGAGCGTGCGCGGTGCGTTGAGCGTGGCG
>NZ_QAIJ01000189.1:12361-12902 GCF_003060985.1 Stenotrophomonas sp. HMWF023 | reverse complement strand
GACCAGCTTCCCGCACATGGAAAACGTGCTGCGCTTCATCGAAAGCGGCAAGAGCGAAGGCGCGCGCCTGCTGACCGGCGGCGGTCGCGCCACCGACGGTGCCCTGGCCGACGGCGCCTACGTGCTGCCGACGGTGTTCTCCGACTGCCGCGACGACATGACGATTGTCCGGGAAGAAATCTTCGGGCCGGTGATGAGCATCCTCGCCTACGACGACGAGGACGAAGTGGTGCGTCGCGCCAACGACACCACCTTCGGTTTGGCTGCAGGTGTGGTCAGCAAGGACATCAGCCGCGCACATCGCATCATCCATCGCCTGGAAGCCGGCATCTGCTGGATCAACACCTGGGGCGAGTCGCCGGCCGAAATGCCGGTCGGCGGCTACAAGCAGTCCGGCGTCGGCCGCGAGAACGGCATCTCCACCCTCGGCCACTACACCCGCATCAAGTCGGTGCAGGTCGAACTGGGCGACTACGCCAGCGTGTTCTGATCGGCGCGCCCTGAGCACCGCCCATCGTCCGGCCACCGCGCCGATCCGACA
>NZ_QAIJ01000189.1:0-12351 GCF_003060985.1 Stenotrophomonas sp. HMWF023 | reverse complement strand
CCTGCATGCAGCGCGCCCGGCCTGCAGGAGAGCAACCATGAGCACCCATAACGAGTACGACTACATCATCATCGGCGCCGGTTCGGCCGGCAACGTGCTGGCCACCCGCCTCACCGAAGATGCCGATGTCAGCGTGCTGCTGCTGGAAGCCGGTGGCCCGGACTACCGGCTCGACTTCCGTACCCAGATGCCCGCCGCACTGGCGTTCCCGCTGCAGGGCAAGCGCTACAACTGGGCGTACAAGACCGATCCCGAGCCCTTCATGAACAACCGCCGGATGGATTGCGGTCGTGGCAAGGGCCTGGGCGGCTCGTCGCTGATCAACGGCATGTGCTACATCCGCGGCAACGCAATGGACTACGACAACTGGGCCGGCATGCCGGGCCTGGAAGACTGGGCCTACCTGGATTGCCTGCCGTACTTCCGCAAGGCCGAAACCCGCGACATCGGCGCCAACGACTACCACGGCGGCGACGGCCCGCTGCGCGTCACCACGCCCAAGGCCGGCAACAACGAACTGTTCGCGGCGATGGTCGAGGCCGGCGTACAGGCCGGTTACCCGCGCACCGATGACCTCAATGGCTACCAGCAGGAAGGCTTCGGCCCGATGGACCGCACGGTCACGCCGAAGGGCCGTCGTTCCAGCACCGCCCGTGGCTACCTGGACCTGGCCAAGCCACGCCCGAACCTGACCATCGTCACCCACGCGCTGACCGACCGCATCCTGTTCTCGGGCAAGCGCGCCGTGGGCGTGCAGTGGCTGCACAACGACCAGCCGCAGCGCGCTACCGCACGCCGCGAAGTGCTGCTGTGCGGCGGCGCCATCGCCTCGCCGCAGATCCTGCAGCGCTCCGGCGTCGGCCCGGCAGACCTGCTGCGCAGCCTGGACATCGACCTGGTGCATCACCTGCCCGGCGTTGGCGCCAACCTGCAGGATCATCTGGAAATGTACCTGCAGTACGAGTGCAAGAAGCCGGTCTCGCTGGCCCCGGCACTGAAGCTGTACAACCAGCCGGCGATCGGCGCCGAATGGCTGTTCCTGGGCACCGGCATCGGCGCCAGCAACCAGTTCGAAGCCGGCGGTTTCATCCGCAGCGATGCCGAATTCGACTGGCCCAACCTGCAGTATCACTTCCTGCCGGTGGCGATCAATTACAACGGCTCCAACCCGATCAAGGCGCACAGCTTCCAGATGCATGTCGGCTCGATGCGCTCGCCGAGCCGTGGCCGCATCCACGTGCGCTCGAAGGATCCGCGCGAAGATCCCAGCATCCTGTTCAACTACATGTCGCACGACCAGGACTGGCGCGAATTCCGTTCGGCGATCCGGATCACCCGCGAGATCTTCGCGCAGCCGGCGCTGGCACCGTACAGCGGCCGCGAGATCTCGCCAGGCAGCGCGCTGCAGACCGATGCGCAGATCGATGCGTTCGTGCGCGAGCATGCCGAGACCGCCTACCACCCGTCCTGCTCGAACAAGATGGGCCACGCCGATGATCCGATGGCGGTGGTTGATGGCCAGGGTCGCGTGCATGGTCTGCAGGGCCTGCGCATCGTCGATGCCTCGATCATGCCGCAGGTGGTCACCGGCAACCTCAACGCACCGACCATCATGATCGCCGAGAAGCTGGCCGACGTGATCCGTGGGCGTGCGCCGCTGCCGCGCAGCACTGCGCCGTACTTCAAGGCCAACGGGGCACCGGTGCGCAGCCGCGGCTGACGCGGCTGCTCCGCCGGGCATGGCCCGGCGCTACCGGCACCTCTGCCCCCATCGGTAGCGCCGGGCCATGCCCGGCGTTTTTTGCCGCATCCAGCCGCCACGCGGCGGGCCTCTTCGCGTTTTCCCTACGGGGCGGTATGCTGCGGAGAGCGGTTCTGGCGGATACTGTCCGCGCCGCACCCATCATCACGATTCCTGGAGGGGGAATATGAGTCTGGATCGTCCCTGGCTGCAGAGCTATCCGAAAGGCGTTCCCGCCGAAATCGACGTCAACGAGTTCCATTCGGTAGTTTCGGTCTTCGACGCGTCCGTCGCGAAGTACCGCGACCGACCGGCCTACTCCAGTTTCGGCAAGACCCTCACCTACGGTGAGACCGATGCCCTGGTCGAGCAGTTCGCCGCTTACCTGCTGGGCGAGCTGAAGCTCAAGAAGGGCGACCGCGTCGCCTTGATGATGCCCAACTGCCTGCAGTACCCGGTGGCGACCTTCGGCGTGCTGCGTGCCGGCTTGACCGTGGTCAACGTCAACCCGCTGTACACCGCGCGCGAGCTGAAGCATCAGCTGGTCGATGCCGGCGTTACCGCGATCGTGGTGGTGGACAACTTCGGCGACACCGTCGAACAGGTCATCGCCGATACGCCGGTCAAGCATGTGGTCACCACCGGCCTGGGCGACCTGCTCGGCGCCAAGGGCGCGATCGTCAACTTCGTGCTCAAGTACGTCAAGAAGATGGTGCCCAACTACCATCTGAAGGGTGCGATCCGCTTCAAGCAGGCGCTCAAGCTGGGCAGCCGCCACACCCTGCCGAAGGTCGAGATCGACCACGACGACGTGGCGTTCCTGCAGTACACCGGCGGCACCACCGGTGTGGCCAAGGGCGCGATGCTGACCAACCGCAACCTGATCGCCAACATGCAGCAGGCCTCGGCCTGGATCAGTGCATCGGGCATCGAGATGGGCAAGGAATGGATCATCACCGCCCTGCCGCTGTACCACATCTTCGCGTTGACGGCGAACGGCCTGGTCTTCATGAAGTTCGGTGGCTGCAACCACCTCATCACCAACCCGCGTGACATGAAGGGCTTCGTCAAGGAGCTCAAGTCGGTGCGCTTCACCGCGATCACCGGCGTCAATACGCTGTTCAACGGCCTGCTCAACACCCCCGGCTTCGACACCGTCGATTTCTCCTCGCTGAAGGTAACCCTGGGCGGCGGCATGGCCGTGCAGCGTGCGGTCGCCGAACGCTGGAAGAAGACCACCGGCGTCACCCTGGTCGAGGCCTACGGCCTGACCGAGACTTCGCCGGCGGCCTGCATCAACCCGCTTACCCTGGCCGAGTACAACGGCTCGATCGGCCTGCCGATTCCGTCCACCGATGCCTGCATCAAGGACGACAACGGCAACATCCTGGCGCTGGGTGAAGTGGGCGAACTGTGCATCCGCGGCCCGCAGGTGATGAAGGGCTACTGGCAGCGCCCCGAGGAAACCGCCAAGGCCATCGACGCCGACGACTGGCTGCACACCGGCGACATGGCGAAGATGGACGAGCACGGCTTCTTCTACATCGTCGACCGCAAGAAGGACATGATCCTGGTGTCCGGCTTCAACGTGTACCCGAATGAAGTCGAAGACGTGATCGCGATGATGCCGGGCGTGCTGGAAGTGGCCGCGGTGGGCGTACCGGACGAGAAGTCCGGCGAGGTGGTCAAGGTGGTCATCGTCAAGAAGGACCCGAACCTGACCGCGGAGATGGTCAAGGAACACGCCCGGGCCAACCTGACCGGCTACAAGCACCCCAGAATCGTTGAATTCCGAAAAGAGCTGCCGAAGACCAACGTCGGCAAGATCCTGCGTCGCGAACTCCGCGATACGCCCGCCCCGTAAGGGTTTGCGGAAAGTTGAACGCGCTCAGGCCCGGGTCGGCAACGACCCGGGCCTTTTCGCGTGCGTGGCCCGGGGCCGGTGTAGCATCGCCGCGTGAGTGGACCGTTCGGCCCGCCGGCCACCACCTTGATCTGCGGGCCGCACCGCCGAGGACCCTTCCATGAGTACCATTGAAAAGCTGCCCAGCAGCGGCTCGCCCTATGCCACCATCCGCACCCAGGACAGCGCCGACGGCGCCGCCCACTGGCTGTTCATGCACGCCGATGCCTCCACCGGCGTGCGTCCCTGCTGCCGCAAGGACATGCTGGACGAGATGTGGAGCTACATGAGCGCCATCACCCGCGGCCCGGCGCAGCGCCACAGCGGCCAGCTGCGCCATTTCGTGCTGGCCTCCGACGCCGCCGCCTACAACCTGGGCGGCGACCTGGACCTGTTCACCCGGCTGATCCGGGAAGGCAACCGCGACCTGCTGCTGACCTACGCGCAACGCTGCGTGGAAGGTGTGCACCACCTGCACACCGGCTTCGGCGGCGACGTCCGCTCGATCGCCCTGATCCAGGGCGACGCATTGGGTGGCGGCCTGGAAATGGCCCTGGCCTGCCACACCATCGTGGCCGAGGAAGGCTGCGGCATGGGCCTGCCCGAAGTGCTGTTCGGCCTGTTCCCGGGCATGGGCGCCTATTCGTTCCTGTGCCGCCGGGTGTCACCGCAGCTGGCCGAGAAGATCATCCTCGACGGCCGTGTCTACAGCGCCGAGGAGATGCATGCGATGGGCGTAGTCGACGTGCTGGTCAGGAAAGGTGAAGGTCGCAGCGCAGTCGAAGCGATGATCCGCCAGCAGCAGCGCCTGCCGCAGTCGTACCTGGCGATGAATGCCGCGCGCAACCTGGCGCAGGCGGTCAGCTATGACGAACTTCTGGAAATCACCAAGGTCTGGGTCGATTCGGCACTGGCCCTGGGCGATCGTTCGCTGCGCACCATGGACCGTTTGATCAAGGCGCAGACCCGACGCGCCAATCTGGATGTGGCCTGATACGTCCCCCTCCCCCGCAGGGTTCAAGCCCGGCTGGCCACCGGGCTTTTTTTATGAAGCGTGCGGGCATGGGCAACCCGTCGCACAGGCCAGGCACCAGTGCTAGCGCTCGCCGTCGTCGGCCACGCCACGTGCCTTGCGTTCGGCGCGCGCATCGAGCGCCTGCCGGCCTTCCTTGATCGCCCCCTGCAGCACCGCAAGACGCTGCCGCCATTCGGCTTTGAGCTGCCAGTCGGCCATCCGCATCAATTCACCGGCGCGGTTGGACGCGCGTACCAGGCCCAGGTTGCTGGCCACACCCTTGATCGCATGCGACTGCTCGCGGAAAGCGTCCCAGCGTGCCGCTTCGCCATCGCCTTCGGCCTTGCGCAGGCACGACTCGGCATCATCCAGGCACTGGCGGATGAACTCGCGTTCGAAACCCTCGCCCATTCCCAGCGACGCCAGTTCATCAAGCACGCCGGTATCAAGGACGCCATCGAGATTGGTGACGGTGCGCACGATCGGCGGCGCACTGGACTTGAGCTGGGCGTTGTTGGCGATCTCGGCCAGGGTGTCCAGCAGGCGCACAGCCACCACAGGCTTGGCCAGGAATGCATGTGCACCGGCCTGGGTACAGCGCTGGATCGCTTCGGGAGTAACGTCGGCGCTGAGCACCAGCACCGGCGTGCGCGGGCCGCCACCGGCCTGCATCACCCGCAGTTCCTTCAGCATGTCCAGGCCACTCATGCCCGGCATGTGCAGATCGACGATGGCCGCATCGAACTCGCTTTCGGCCAATGCATCAAGCACTGCCTCGCCACCATCGACGCACAGCACCTTGTGCCCGGCCTTCTGCAGCAGCCGCTGCAGCACCATGCGGTTGGCCTCGTGGTCGTCGGCGACCAGGATCTGCATGCTGCGCACCCGCGCGCGATGGCGCAGGAACGGGTCGGCGAACGCGATGACGTTGCCGCCGGCACCGGCTTCGTCGCCCGCAGCGAGGGTCGGCACCGCGCCCGGGACCACCGGCTGCGGCGGCGCGAACGGCAGTTCCACCCAGAAGTGGCTGCCCTGCGGCGGGTTGTCCAGATACCCGATCTCGCCGTCCATCGCTTCGACCAGTCCCTTGGCGATGGTCGTGCCCAGGCCGGTACCTTCATGGCGACGGGCCATGCTGACGTCGGCCTGCTCGAAGGCCTCGAACAGACGCGGGCGCATCGCCGGTGCGACGCCGATGCCGGTATCGAGAATGTCGAAGCGCAGCCGCACCCCACCCTGGGTGTCTGCATGGACAACGCAGACGCGGATCTCGACCCGGCCATGATCAGTGAACTTGACCGCGTTGCCTGCAAGGTTGAGCAGGATCTGCCGCAGATGCCCGACATCGCCGCGCAACGTCGGCGGAACGGTCTCGGCCACCTTCACCCGATAGTCCAGGCGCTTGGCCTTGGCCTGCGGCAACAGGATCAGGCCGATGGCCTGGATCACTTCGGAAAGGACGAAATCCTCGGCAACGACGCGCAGTTTGCCGGCCTCGATCGCCGAGATGTCCAGCACTTCCTCGACCAGCGCCAGCAGGCTGCGCGATGACGCCTGGATGGTACTCACGCACTCACGCTGCTCGTCATCCAGACGCGTGGTCGCCAACACTTCTGTCATGCCATTCAATCCATTGAGTGGGGTGCGAAACTCGTGGCTCATGTTGGCCAGGAATCGACTCTTGGCTTCGCTGGCGCGCCGCGCCTCGGCCATCGCTTCGGTCAACTGCCGCAGCAGCGTGGAAAAATACAGGGGAACCGCGGCCAGGCCAAGCCACAGGCCGATGGCCAGGCGCGCGTTCTGCTGCCAGTACGGGGTGGATAGTGCGGTACTGCCGAAGCTGACCATCGCCATCGCCACGGCCACATACAGGTAGTGGTTGCCGAAGCGCATGCCGTTGCCCACCGTC
The DNA here is from genome assembly GCF_003060985.1 of Stenotrophomonas sp. HMWF023. NCBI lineage: Bacteria > Pseudomonadati > Pseudomonadota > Gammaproteobacteria > Lysobacterales > Lysobacteraceae > Stenotrophomonas > Stenotrophomonas sp. HMWF023. The sequence goes on along the minus strand of NZ_QAIJ01000189.1, from coordinate 5,783 downwards.
ACCCACATCACCACGATGTAGACCCACGACAGCGGCTCACCCATCTGGATCATGCCGGCGGCGATCAGCCCGTAGTCGGCCAGCATGCCCAGTACGCGCCGGGGATCGGAGCGCTGCGGTCGCCACAGCAGCCAGCCGAACAACAGCAGCGACAGGCTCAGGCCGGTCAGTACGATCGCCAGCACACCGACATACTGGGTGTGCGGCAGTTCATGCCGTGCCGAAGGCAGCAGCACGTACGCCAGGATCAGGCTGATCAGGATGATGCGGACGATCTGCTGCCCGTGCTCGCTGTCCTGCCGCTGGGACAGGCGCAGCCGCAATCGCGACAGCAGCCGTTTCACGCGCCCAGTCCCGGCCGTGCAGAGGCGATGGAGTGCTCGGCGCAGATCTGTTCCAGCTGCTCGCGGCCGCGCAGCAATGCGTCCACGCAACGCGGATCGAACAGACGCCCGCGCTGGGCATACAGGTAGGCCATGGTGGCTTCCATCGTCCACGCTTCCTTGTAAGGGCGCGGCGAGATCAGCGCATCGAACACGTCGGCCACGGCGACGATGCGTGCCTCCAGCGGAATCGCGTCGCCGACCAGGCCATCGGGATAACCACTGCCGTCGTAGCGCTCATGGTGGCGCAGCGCGATCAATGCACCGACCTGGATGAAGCGGTTCTGGCTGCCACTGAGCAGTTCATGGCCAATGCGCGGATGCCGACGCATGATCGCCAGCTCCTCATCATTGAGCTTGCCCTGCTTGAGCAGCACCGCATCGGGAATGGCGATCTTGCCCATGTCGTGCAGCGGCGCAGCCATTTCGATCAGCTTGACGTCGTCTTCCGGCAGGCCCAGCTGCTCGGCGATCAGGCCAGCCACGCGCGCCATCCGTTCAAGGTAGGCACTGGTGCCGGCATCACGGAATTCGATTGCACGTGCCAGCCGCGAAAGCGTCTCGCGCTCGCGCTCCTCCACCTCATGCATGCTGGCCAGCAGCCGCTGCTCCAGTGACAGCGCACGCTGCTTCACGTTCTCGGTCTGCTGGCGCAACTGCAACAGGTTGTAACAGCGTGCACGCAGCTCACGCGGGCGGATCGGCTTGACCAGGAAATCGATCACGCCGGCTTCGAGCGCCGCCTGCCGGATCGGCTCGTCGCCGACCACGGTGATCAGGATCACCGGAATATCACGATGTTTGGGCAGCCGGCGGAAGCGGCGGGCGAATTCCAGCCCGTCCATCTCCGGCATGCGGTAATCGAGAAGCAGCAGGTCGACCGGATACGATTCGCACCATGCCAATGCGGTCAACGGATCGCCGAAGTCATGCACGCTCAGTTCCGGCGCGATGTCTTCGATGACGTGACGAAGCATCGTCCGTGCGGAAGTCTGGTCATCGACGATGACGATGTTCAAGGCGTTCTCTGCCTGCTTTCTCGACCATGCTGAAAGGTCAGCGGGCGAGCATACCCCGCCGCTGTGCACGCTGGCACCCTGCATCGGCTCGACTCCCGTCACGCGCCCCCCGATTCATGATCGTCGTCACAATGTGAAGCGGATTCTCCACATTGCGGCCTCCCCTGACGCCATCAAGCCATAGCCAGTGTCAAGGTTGTGCAATAACGATACGCCGAGTGCGGGACGCGTCAATCGCACCGTCTCAAACCGAGACGGCGCGCACAAACAGACGCCGAGAAAAGCCGGTTACTGCTCCGGACGCATGTACGGGAACAGCAGCACGTCGCGGATCGAGCTGCTGCCGGTCAGCAGCATCACCAGGCGATCGACGCCGATGCCGAGGCCGCCGGTCGGCGCCATTCCGTACTCCAGCGCACGGATATAGTCAGCGTCGTAGTGCATGGCCTCGTCGTCGCCGCCTTCCTTCGCCGCCACCTGCGCCTGGAAGCGCTGGGCCTGGTCTTCCGGGTCGTTCAGCTCGGAGAAGCCGTTGGCCAGTTCCTTGCCGTTGACGAACAGTTCGAAGCGGTCGGTATAGCCCGGATCGTTGTCGTTGGCGCGGGCCAGCGGCGAGACCTCCACCGGGTGATCGGTGATGAAGGTCGGCTGGATCAGGGTGTGTTCGACGGTGGCTTCGAAGATCTCAAGCAGCAGCCTGCCCCAGCCGTAGGACGGCTTGACGCGGATCTTCAAGCGCTCGCAATGGCGCAGCAGCGCATCACGGTCGGTGCAGTCGGCCGCGGAGATTTCCGGGTTGTGGTGGCGTACTGCCTCGTCCATGCGCCAGCGGCGGAACGCCGGGCCCAGGTCGATGTTGGCGCCGTCCCACTCAACCGTGGTGGAGCCGTTCACCGACTGCGCCACGTCACGGATCACGCCTTCGGTCAGGTCCATGATCTCGTTGTACGTGGCATACGCCTCGTACAGTTCCATCATGGTGAATTCCGGGTTGTGGCGGGTGCTGACGCCTTCGTTGCGGAAGTTGCGGTTGATCTCGTAGACGCGCTCCAGGCCACCGACGGTCAGGCGCTTGAGGTACAGCTCCGGCGCCACGCGCAGGTACAGGTCAAGGTCCAGCGCGTTGTGATGGGTGGTGAACGGCTTGGCCGCCGCGCCGCCGGGGATGTAATGCATCATCGGCGTCTCGACTTCGAGGAAGTCGCGGTTGTCCAGCCACGCACGCATTGCACGGATGATCTTCGAGCGCTTGATGAACACCGCACGCGACTCCGGGGTCACGATCAGGTCGACATAGCGCTGGCGGTAGCGCTGTTCGACGTCGGCCAGGCCATGCCACTTGTCCGGCAGCGGGCGCAGCGACTTGGTCAGCAGGCGGATCGACTCGGCCTTGACCGACAGCTCACCGGTCTTGGTACGGGTAAGGCCACCTTCGACCGCAATGATGTCGCCCACGTCCCAGCCCTTGAAGGCGGTGTAGGCATCGCCCAGCACGCTGCCCTGCAGGAACAGCTGGATGCGGCCGGATTCGTCCTGGATCTGGGCGAAGCTGGCCTTGCCCATGACCCGCTTGGCCATCAGGCGACCGGCCATCTTCACCTGCCGGCCGTTGCCTTCCAGGGTCTCGGCGGTCCACTGTTCCGCGTCGGCGAATTCTTCCTGCAGGCTGCCGGCGAAGTCCTCGCGACGGAAGTCGTTCGGGTACGCGATGCCCTGCCCACGCAGCGCTTTGAGTTTCTCACGGCGCTCGGCGATCAACTTGTTTTCGTCGACGGGGGGGGTATCGGTAGCTTCGCTCATGGATCTGCGGGAATCGTGTAGTGAGGGGGGAGTCTTGCGCCCGGCACAGCCGGTTGCCCAGCATACCAAAAGCGCCCTGCCCCGGCCGCTGGACGGCCCCTCCCCGGCCTTGGGCCGCCCCTGCTCCGGTAGCCGCCAACCTTGGTTGGCGCCCCCGTGTCGACCAAGGTCGACACCTCCCGGATATCGCGGCACCGACGCCCTGGTAGCCGCCAACCTTGGTTGGCGCCCCCGTGTCGACCAAGGTCGACACCTACCGGATATCGCGGCACCGACGCCCTGGTAGCCGCCAACCATGGTTGGCGCTCCCCGTGTCGACCAAGGTCGACACCTACCGGATATCGCGGCACCGACGTCCCGGTAGCCGCCAACCTTGGTTGGCGCCCCCCGTGTCGACCAAGGTCGACACCTACCGGGCCATGCCCCGGATTCACCCGTTCCCGGGGAACGCCTGCCGCAGCTCGTCCACCAGCACCCGCTGGTTTTCCGAATAATCAATCGGCACCGACACCAGATGCACGCCGCCCGCCGTGAACGCCGCTTCCAGCGTCGGAATGAACTGCTCGATCGCGGTCACCTCATGCCCTTGGCAGCCATAGGCCTCGGCGTATTTGACGAAGTCCGGATTGCCGAAGGTCATGCCGTAATCGGCGAAGCCGTCCACCGCCTGCTTCCAGCGGATCATGCCGTAGGCGCCGTCGTTGAGGATCAGCACCACCAGGTTCAGGCCCAGGCGACGCGCGGTCTCCAGCTCCTGGCTGTTCATCATGAAACCGCCATCGCCACACACCGCCAGCACGCGGCGTTGCGGGTACAGGATCGAGGCCATGATCGCTGACGGCAGGCCCGCCCCCATCGTCGCCAATGCGTTGTCCAGCAGCAGCGTATTCGCCACCTGGGTGCGGTAGTTGCGCGCGAACCAGATCTTGTACATGCCGTTGTCCAGCGCCACGATGCCGTCCGGCGGCATCACCTGGCGCACGTCATGCACCAGCCGTTGCGGCGTGAAGCCCGCCTCTTCGGCTCGATCGGCGATGTGCTCCAGGATCGTCGCACGCAACGGCAGCAGCGCCGCGGCGTTGTCGACCTTGCCTTCGATACGGTCGGCCAGCAGGGTCAGCGAGCGACCGATATCGCCGATCACCTCCACCTGCGGGAAATACACCTGCTCTACCGCGGCCTGCGAATAACCGATGTGGATGACCGTGCGGCCACCCGGGCGCATCACGAACGGCGGCTTCTCCGTCACCTCGTGGCCAATGGTCACGATCACATCGGCCTGGTCAATGGCCATGTGCACGTAGTCGCGCTCGCTCAGCGCCGCCGTGCCCATGTACAGGCCCGAGCCACCGGCCACTGCGCCCTTGCCCATCTGCGTGGTGACGAACGGAATGCCGGCGCGCAGCACGAAGGCCGACAGCGCCTCGCTGGACTGTGGCCGCGATGCCGCCGACGCGATCACCAGCAACGGCCGCTTGGCGTCGCGGATGATCTGCGCCGCACGATCCAGCGCCTCGGGGCTGGCAATCGGTCGATCCACCGGGTGTGGCGGGATCAGTGCGACGTCCTCGACCTCCATCGCCGCTATGTCCTCGGGAAGTTCCAGCAGCACCGGGCCCGGGCGTTCTTCCTGCGCGGTACGGAACGCTTCGCGCACGATGATCGGGATGGTGCGTGCCGAGACGATCTGCCGTGCGGACTTGGTCAGTGGCTTCATCGTGCCGACGATATCCACGATCTGGAAGCGCGCCTGCTTGCTGGCAACGATCCCCTTCTGCCCGGTGATCATGATCACCGGCCACGCACCGAGCAGTGCATAGGCGGCACCGGTGGTGAAGTTCAGTGCGCCCGGGCCGAGCGTGGCCAGGCAGACGCCCGGCTTGCCGGTCAGGCGGCCATAGGTGGCGGCCATGAACACGGCAGCCTGTTCGTGGCGGGTGATGACCAGCTCGATGCTGGAGTGGCGAAGCGACTCGACGACATCGAGGTTCTCTTCACCGGGAATGCCAAAAATGCGCTCGACGCCCTCGTTTTCGAGTGCGGCGACGAGCAGATCGGAACCCTTGGACATGGAATGACGTCCTTCTCGCAATGCGTGATGATGGAACGTTGCAGGGATGCTGACAGCAAGCGTGGATGGCCCGCGTCAACGGCGGTCGAACCACACCGTCTGCGCGTTGACGAATTCGCGGATACCGAAGTGCGACAGCTCGCGGCCGAAACCGCTTTTCTTCACGCCGCCGATCGGCACGCGCGGATCGGAGGCCGAGAAGCCGTTGACGAACACGCCACCGGTCTGCAGCCGGCGTGCCAGCTGCATCGCGCGGGCGTGGTCGCCCGTCCACAGATTGCCGCTGAGGCCGAACTCGCTCTGGTTGGCCAGTTCCACCGCATGGTCGGCATCGCGCGCGCGGCTGATCGATGCCACCGGCCCGAAGGTCTCGGTATCGAAGGCCTGCATTCCCGGCTCGACGCCGGCCAGCACGGTGGGTGCGTAGAAGCTACCGGGGCGATCGAGCTGCTTGCCGCCCACCAGCAGCTGCGCACCGGCCTCGACCGAGGCGCGCACCTGCGCATCAAG
>NZ_QAIJ01000188.1:21635-32796 GCF_003060985.1 Stenotrophomonas sp. HMWF023 | reverse complement strand
GGGCTGCACGGGCTGTAGTAGCACAGGGGGGCGGGAGGGGGTGCGATGACGCCCTGCTTCGATTGCCTCGGCCGTCGCGCACGCGCCACGCTACGCCGGTTCGTCTTCGCGTATCTCATGGAACGGCAGCATGGTCTCGAAGCCGAATTCGTGTTCCATGCTGATGCGGACCAGGCCGCCAATGGCGTACCAGCTGGTGTTGGCGTGCATATCGATGCCACGACAGCCGCCCTCAGCCCGCAGATACAGCGTCTGCGCCCGGGGCATCTTCTCCCTCTCCTCCCACAGCAGCGCGTGGCGGTGCCGTTTCATCAGCAGGCGCAGCTGCTTCACCGTGGTGATGTTGAATGCGCTTAGCTCCGGCAGCAGCTCGGCGATGTCCGCGTCGGTCCAGTAGTCGTGGCGGCGGTGATACATCGACAGCACCACCTTGCGGATGGTGGCCACGGTGAGCGGGGCCAGATCGGCATGGGCGCGGGCATTGGGGCGTGTCATCCGCTGTCCTCCGGGGGCTGCAGGCATGGTGGCATGGCGGGGGGGGCCAACCAAGGTTGGCATCTACCGAAGCACAGGCGAGAGCGGCGCAGTCGTCATTACCAGGCGGCATAAGTGTTTGTGACGCATTTGGCACATCAGCACATTGGCTGCGTGAAGAGGTAGGGGGTTGTTCGTTGTGTCGCGTTTGGCTCGTTGCGATGGGGCAGATCCGCCCCGCCGTCCTGCCATGCCGATTCACAACAGAAGGATTCGTGTATGAAGCGACACACGCAACGCTCCGCGCCACCGCGCTCTGCGCGCCTGGCCCTGGCCACTGCCCTGGTACTGGGCAGCCTGGCCCTTACCGCCCAGGCGCAACAGGCTGATCCGCTGGCCGGAATCCAGTGGCACCTGCTCAATACCGGGCAGACGGTACCCGCTGACACGCTGCCGGTGGCCGGCAACGATCTCAACGTCGATGGCCTGTTCCGCAATGGCATCCGCGGCCAGGGCGTCACCATCGCCATCGTCGATGACGGCCTGCAGATCGCGCACCCGGACCTGGCCGCCAATGTCGCGGCAGTGGCCGGCAAGAACTTCGCCAATGGTTCGAACAATCCCACCCCGTCCAACCCGAACGCCGACAACCACGGCACCATGGTCGGCGGCATCGCCGGTGCGGTGGGCGCCAACAACCTGGGCGTGCGCGGCGTGGCGCCAGCGGCGACGCTGAAAGGGTTCAACCCGATTTCGAGAACAGCCCAGGGCAACCAGCAGAGCAACATCGAGTACGCGTGGTGGGACGGTGCCGAAGTGGCCGACGTGCAGGTGTTCAACAACAGCTGGGGCGCCGGCCCGGGCAATCCGAACCTGCCCTTGGCGTACAGCGAAAACACGATACGTTCGTATGAGCAGGCGCTGTCGGGTACGCGCGGTGGCCGTGGCGGTATCTACGTGAAGTCGGCCGGCAACAACCACAACAACGCGAGCTGGCAGGATAGCCTCGGCAATACCTACGATATCTGCACGAATGACACCAAGAACCGCAACACCGGCTGTGTGCCAGCCGGGCGCGATCCGCGTAACAACCTGTTCAACGTGATCACCGTGGGTGCGGTGCGCGCCGACGGCGTTCGCTCGTCGTACTCGTCCACCGGTTCGGCACTGTGGGTATCGGCCTTTGGCGGCGAGTACGGCCTGCAGGCGCAGTACGCGCCGAATCTGGTGGCACGTGCGTACGATCCGGCCATCGTCACCACCGACGTGACCGGCTGCACGCAGGGCAGCAACAAGAACACCAACCGCCAGAACACGCTGGACAGCAACCAGTCGGCCATCGACAGCACCTGCAACTACACCGCGAAGATGAACGGTACGTCGGCGTCGGCGCCGATGGTGTCTGGTGTGGCCGCGCTGGTACTGGAAGCCAATCCGAACCTGTCCTACCGCGATGTGAAGTACATCCTGGCCACCACCGCCACCCGCAACGACCCAAACCGGGCGGCGGTGACACTGGCTGACGGCCGCGTGCTGGTGCCGGGTTGGACAGTGAATGCTGCCGGCCGTGCCTACAGCAACTGGTATGGCTTCGGCGTGGTCAATGCCGGACGCGCGGTGCAGGTGGCGGAGAACTTCCAGTCGCTGGGTGCGCTGGTCGACAGCGGCTGGCGTACCACCACGCGCACCGTGGCCATCGGCAATACCTCGGCCGCCGCGGCGCGCCTGACCTTCCAGGTCGCCAACGGTGCGCGCAACATCGAGTCGGTGCAGCTGGGCTTCCGGGTGAGCCACAGCAATACCCGCCAGCTGCAGTTCGTGCTGGTTTCGCCCAGTGGCACGCGCAGCGTGGTGCAGCCAGCGTTCACCGCCATCGGTTCGGGTACTGGTGGCGCGCAGCGCAACTTCACCAACTGGGATCTGCTGTCCAGCAATGCCTTCCTGGATGAGAACGCAACCGGCACCTGGACGCTGGAAGTAACCGACGTGGGGCAAGCCGCGAATGCTGCATCGCGTGGCAACCTCGAATTCTTCAAGATCCGCGTTCTGGGGCACTGATGATGAAGACGACCATTCTGTTGAGTACCCTCGCCTTCGCGGCGATGACCACTACCGCCTCGGCACAGAGCTCTGGCCAGCCGCCGGCGGCCAAGACCCTGTCGACCGTAGACGCGCAGCAACTGAAGACGGAAGCCACCGGCCGCTCGTTCAATGTTGGCGGTTCCCGATTCCAGCTGGCGCCGTCGGCAAGCGTGCAACAGGCCAACGGCGGCCAGTTCAGGATCACTACCGGTGCTGATGCCAGCGCGGCGGCCGTCGGCAGCCGCAGCAAGCGCTCCACCGATGCCGGCAGCAGCGGCGCGGCGGCGCGCGTGGACGCCGGCGCCAGCAAGTTTGCTGCCGCCGTCTCCAACGACGGCGCACCGGTGGTGGCAACGTCGCGGGTCAAGGTGTTCTTCACCGATGCGGCCTCGGCCCAACGTGCGGCCACCGCCACAGGCGGTACCGTGGTGCAGGTATCCAAGGCGTCGGGCCGGGCGATCGTCGAGTACCCCTCGGTGAACGCGGCACTGGATGCAACCACCAAGCTGCTGTCGACCGCCGGCATCAAGGCGGCCGAGCCGGACGTGGTGCAGTGGGAAGAAACCAAGTAAGGCGTTGAGTGGTGCCCCGGCCGGTTGGCTCTCCTGGCCGGCCGGGGGATTGGTGAGCGGGTGTGCCGACCAACGGTCGGCACCCACCAGATTCATTCACCGCGTGTCGACCAAGGTCGACACCCACCGGAGCGAGCATCACCCACCGGAGCAGGCATCACCCACCGGAGCGGATGCGTCGTTCAGCGGGCGGCGACGCTGGTGTTGTGCGGCAGCTTGCATGCGGCCAGTGCTTCACTGCCGGCGGCCGGATGTTCCGGTTCCAGCAACAACCGCTGCACGTCCGAGAACAGTTGTTCCACCGGCATGCCGTAGGGTGCGAACAGGCGCAGGCGGCCCTGGCGGTCGAACACGTAGCCGCCGGCGATGTGGCTCATCGTGTAGGTGTCCGGCAGCTGCCCGGGCTCCTTCTCGTAGAACGCCTTGAAGTCACTGGCCATCGCCGAGAGCTGCGCTTCATCGCCGACCAGCGCCATCGCCTTCGGGTCGAACGCGTGCACATAGGTGTGTGCGACTTCGGGTGTATCGCGCGCCGGGTCCACGCTGACGAACACCACCTGCATCTGGTTGGCATCCTTGCCCATCAGGTGCTTTACCTGGCTCAGCTCGACCATGGTGGTCGGGCACACGTCGGGGCAGCTGGTGAAGCCGAAGAACAGGTAGGTCACCTGCCCCTGCAGGTCCTTCGGGCCACGCAGGGTGCCGGCGCTGTCGGGCATGGTCCAGTGCTGACCCAGCTCCTCGCAGGCGATGTCCTTGGAATAGAAATCCATGCGCGACTGCGCGCTGCAGCCGGCCAGCAGGCCGAGTGCCAGGCCTGCGGCAAGCAGCGGCAGGCGGAGGGAACGAACAACGGAAGCAACACGCATCACGGGTACCACCAACACGAGGTGGGCGCGGTCTCGATCAGGCCTGCCCTGGGGGGAGAGAGGGCTGAGGTGCCAGGGCGATCGCGCACTCCTTGCCGATCGCCCCGGCCACGGTCAGTTGATCATCATGTGGTAGTGCATGCTCCAGATGATCCAGATCGACAATGCGACCACGATGAACAGGATCACCAGAGTGAACACGAAGCTGGCGAGGTTCCAGCCACCTTCGGACTTGCGGTCCATGTGCAGGAAGTACACCAGCTGCACCAGGATCTGCGCGACGGCGAAGCCGACCAGCAGGAACAGCGTGACCGGCCGCGACAGCACCGGGTTCATCACCAGCGCGAACGGCACCACCGTCAGCAGCGCGCACAGCACGAAGCCGATCAGGTAGGACTTGGTGGAACCGTGCGCATTGCCGGCGCGCGAGGTTTCGACGTGGGCCATGTCAGAAGGCTCCGATCAGGTAGACGAAGGTGAAGACGCAGATCCACACCAGGTCCAGGAAGTGCCAGAACAGGCTCAGGCAGGACACGCGGGTGATGTTGGTCGGGGTCAGGCCACGGCGATAGACCTGGTGCATCACCACCGCCATCCAGATCAGGCCGCTGGCCACGTGCAGGCCGTGGGTAGCGACCAGGGCGAAGAACGCCGACAGGTAGGCACTGGTGCTGGGCCCGGCACCTTCATGGATCAGGTGCGAGAACTCGTACAACTCCATGCCGATGAACGAGGCACCGAGCACGAAGGTCACGCCCAGCCAGCGCAGCACCGCTGCCTTGTCCAGGCGGTGCATGGCCAGCACGGCCTGGCCATAGGTGATGCTGGACACCAGCAGGATGAAGGTCTCGGCCATCACGAACGGCAACGAGAACAGTTCCTTGCCGGTGGGGCCGCCAGCGTAGGCGGTGCTGAGCACCGCGTACGAGGCGAACAGCGAGCCGAACAGCACCAGGTCGGACATGAGGTACACCCACATGCCGAACACTTTCATGCCGCCCTGTTCGTGGGCGTGGTCGTGCTCATGGTGGTCGTCGTGGACCAGTGCATCGCTGTCCAGTTGCGGACGGGTCAACAGGTTCATGCGCCTGCCTCCTGCAGCTTGGCGTGGTTGGCCGCTTCGGTACGCGCCACCTCCTCGGAGCTGACGTAGTAATCCACGTCCTCGTTGTAGGAGCGCGCGATCAGGGTGATGATCATCGCGATGAAGCTGGCACCGGCCATCCACCAGATGTGCCAGACCAGGGCGAAGCACAGCACCAGGATCCAGACATTGAGGATCAGCGGCACACCGGTGTTCTTCGGCATGTGGATCGGGGCGTACTTCTTCGGCGGCGGCGGCAGGCCGCGCTTCTTCGCTTCGTGGAAGGCATCCAGCTCATCGGCCTTGGGCACCACGGCGAAGTTGTAGAACGGCGGCGGCGACGGCGTGGCCCATTCCAGCGTGCGTGCGTTCCACGGGTCGCCGGTCAGATCCAGGTTGCGCTTGCGGTCGCGCACGCTGACGTAGATCTGCACCAGCATCAGGATGATGCCTGCGAACACGAACAGCGCACCAATGAACGCAGCGATCAGGTACGGCGTCCACGCCGGGTTGTCGTACTGGTTCATGCGTCGGGTCATGCCCATGAAACCGAGCATGTACAGCGGCATGAAGGCCAGGTAGAAGCCGATCACCCAGCAGGCGAAGGACCACTTGCCCAGGCGCTCGTTGAGGGTGAAGCCGAACACCTTCGGGAACCAGTAGACGAAGCCGGCCAGGTAGCCGAACAGCGCGCCGCCGATGATGGTGTTATGGAAGTGGGCCACCAGGAACAGGCTGTTGTGCAGCAGGAAGTCCGCGCCCGGGATGGCCAGCAGCACGCCGGTCATGCCACCGATGGTGAAGGTGACCAGGAAGGCGATGGTCCACAGCATCGGCACGCTGAACTCCACGCGGCCGCCGTACATGGTGAACAGCCAGGTAAAGATCTTCACGCCGGTGGGGATGGCGATGATCATCGTCATGATGCCGAAGAAGGCATTGACGCTGGCGCCGGAACCCATGGTGAAGAAGTGGTGCAGCCACACGATGAAGGACAGGATGCCGATCGCCAGGGTGGCGCCGACCATCGACTTGTAGCCGAACAGCTTCTTGCGCGAGAACGTGGCGGTCACTTCAGAGAAGATGCCGAACGCCGGCAGCACCAGGATGTACACCTCCGGGTGGCCCCAGGCCCACACCAGGTTCACGTACATCATCGGGTTGCCACCCAACGTGTTGGTGTAGAAGTTGAAGTCCAGGTAGCGGTCGAGGGTGAGTGCACCCAGGGCCACGGTCAGGATCGGGAAGGCGGCGATGATGATCACGCTGGTGACCAGCACGGTCCAGGTGAACACCGGCATCTTCATCAACGTCATGCCCGGCGCACGCATGCGCAGGATGGTGATGAACAGGTTGACGCCGGTCAGCAACGTACCGATGCCGGAGGCCTGCAAAGCCCAGATGTAGTAATCGACACCCACGCCTGGACTGAACTCGATGCCCGACAGCGGCGGATAGGCGACCCAGCCGGTCATGGCGAATTCGCCGACACCCAGCGAGATCATCATCAGCGCAGCGCCGACCACGAAGATCCAGAAGCTGAAAGCGTTGAGGAACGGGAACGCCATGTCGCGTGCGCCGATCTGCAGCGGCACGATGATGTTCATCAGGCCGACCACGAACGGGGTGGCCACGAAGAAGATCATGATCACGCCGTGCGCGGTGAAGATCTGGTCGTAGTGCTCCGGTGGCAGGAAGCCATCACTGCCCGGCCCGGCCGCCGCCAGCTGTGCGCGCATCATCAGCGCATCGGCGAAGCCACGCACCAGCATGACCAGCGCGACGACCACGTACATGATGCCGATCTTCTTGTGGTCCACGGTGGTGAACCAGTCGCGCCAAAGCACGCCCCACAGCTTGAAATACGTCACCGCGCCGAGCAGCGCGAGGCCGCCCAGGACCATGGCCGCCAGCGTGACCACCACGATCGGCTCGTGCAGCGGCACGGCCTCCCACGTCAATTTACCCAACATGTTCGTTACTCCTGGGAAACCTGGGCACCGGCGGCCGTACCGGCCGGGGCCGCAGCAGCAGTGTTCTCACCGACGCCGATGAACTGGTCGATGACTTTCTTGAACAGCAGCGGTTCGACGCTGGAGAAGTGCTGCACCGGTGCGTTCTTCGACGGTGCGGCCAGCGCCTTGAACTGTTCGAAGCTGAGCGCATCCGGCGCGCTGCGCACTTCGGCCACCCAGCGATCGAAGTCTTCGTTGCTGCTGGCGGTGGCCATGAACTTCATGTTCGAGAAGCCATGGCCGCTGTAGTTGCCGGACATGCCACGGAATTGGCCGGGCTCGTTGGCGATCAGGTGCAGCTGCGTGCGCATGCCGGCCATCGCGTAGATCTGCCCACCCAGCTGCGGGATGAAGAACGTGTTCATCGTCGAGTTGGAGGTGATGTTGAACGCCAGCGCGCGGTTGGCCGGGAAGTTGAGCTGGTTGACCGTGGCGATGCCCAGGTCCGGGTACACGAACACCCACTTCCAGTCGGTGGCGATCACGTCTACGTGCAGCGGCTCGCCGGCCACGTCCAGCGGCTTGTACGGATCAAGCTCGTGCGTGGACTGCCACAAGATCACCGCCAGTACCGCGATGATGATCAACGGCACGCCCCAGACCACCACTTCCACCTTGGTGGAGTGCGACCAGTCCGGCGTGTACTTGGCCTTGGTATTGCCGGCGCGGAAGCGCCAGGCGAACACGAAGGTCAGCACGATGGCCGGCACGACGACGATCAGCATCAGGCCGATGCAGATCAGGATCAGGTCGCGCTGTGCGATCCCGACCATGCCCTTCGAATCCAGCAGCACCCAATCGCAGCCCGTCAGGGCGATGCAGGCCAGGGCGACCAGCGCCAGGCGGATGCGGTTCCAGCAGATATTCATTGGAGGTCAACCCTGTTGAAGATGCGTGCTTGACCGGCCCGCCTGCGCGCAGCGCCCGGGCGTGGAGCGGCTACACTGTGGGTACGAGGTCGCCTACAAGCAGGCGAACCACTCCAATCAAGCCCATACAAGATACAGCATTGTATGGACTTGTGCATCTGCACGTATGGAAGAATCCGACCGATGACGCCTCCTGCTGCCGGCCGCCGCCTGAAACACCCCAACCGGACCTGGGTTCGCCCCTTCCGTGAGGGCGCCGGACCGCTGTACCTGCAGATCGCCCAGCAGGTGCGCGAGGCGGTGGACGACGGCGTGCTGCGCCCGGGCGACCGCCTGCCACCGCAGCGCGATCTGGCCCAGCAGGTGGGCGTGGACCTGACCACGGTCACCCGCGCCTTCGCCGAACTGCGCCAGGCCGGGCTGCTGGACGCACAGGGCGCCGGCGGCACCTTCATCGCGATGTCCGCCGGCAACCGCAGCACCTCGGTCGACCTGAGCATGAACATCCCGCCGCTGCTGGGCAGCGCGCCGTTCGCGCAGGGCATGGAGGCCGGTTTCCAGCACCTGGGCCAGCAGCTGGGCCAGGGCGAGCTGATGAGCTACCACGTCGGTGCCGGCAGCCGCGACGACCGCGCTGCGGCCGTGCAATGGCTGGCGCCGATCCTCGGCCCGGTGGGCGCCGAGCGGGTGGTGATCTGCCCCGGTGCGCAGACCGCGCTGTGCGCGCTGATCCTGGCCCGCACCCAGCCGGGCGAACTGATCGCCGCCGAACAGCTGACCTACCCGGGCCTGCTGGCCGCCGCGCGGGTGCTGCAGCGGGGCGTGGTGCCGGTGGCGATGGACGCCGAGGGCATGCTGCCCGATGCGCTGGAAGAGGCCTGCCAGCTGCGTCGGCCGCGCCTGCTGTATCTGGTACCGACCATCCAGAACCCGACTACGGCGACGATGTCGGCGCAGCGCCGGCAGGCCCTGCTGGCGGTGGCGCGGCGGCACGAACTGACCGTGGTCGAGGACGATCCCTACTGGCTGCTGGCCGGCGATGCCGCTCCGCCACTGGCCGCGCTGGCCGACGGTGACTGCCCGGTCTATTACATTTCCACCCTGTCCAAGTGCCTGGCCCCCGGCCTGCGCACGGCCTACCTGGTGGTGCCGGCCGGCCAGCCGATGGAACCGGTGCTGGACGCCCTGCGCGCGATCGCGCTGATGCCCACCCAGTCGATGGTGGCCGTGGCCTCGCACTGGATCCGCACCGGCCAGGCGCAGGCGATGGTGCAGCGCTTCCAGCAGGAACTGCGCGAGCGCCAGACCATCGCCGCCCGCTATCTGCCGGCCCGCCGCCAGGCCCATCCGGCCGGCCTGCATGTGTGGCTGCCGTTGCCGCCGCGGCTGGACCAGTACCGCTTGATCCAGGCCGCGCAGGAACAGGGCCTGGGCATCGCCAGCTCCGACGCCTTCAGCGTGGAGGAACCGCCACCGGGCAACGCCATCCGCCTGTCGCTGGGCGGGGCCGTGGACCAGGAGGCCTTGGCCGGAGCGCTGGCCAAGCTGAACGAGATCCTGTCCGAGGCGCCTGACGCGCGACATTCGGCGATCGTCTGAGCCCCCCTGTGAGTCATAACCATACAAGATGATATCTTGTATGTAATGTATGGACCAAGGGACGTGCCGCAGATGGCCGCCGACAAACTGAAGTTCCACCTGGTGATGGCCGGCTGCGGCGGCTTCGTCGTGTTGATGCTGGCTGCCCTGGCCTGGGTCTGCCTGCAACCGCAGACCGTGGATGTGCAGGCCGCCGAGCGCCACGCCATCGAACAGTGCCTGCAACGCAGCGAGGATGCGGCGCGCAGCGAGATCCAGCGCCGCGCCCAGGCCGATTCCTGCCGCGAGATGCGCAAGCAGTACGTGCACAAGTTCGGCGAGGACGGCTCCTGATGGGCGCAACCGCGCCGCGCCCACGCCGTTCGATGCTGCCGTTGATGATCGCCCTCGCCTGCCTGTTCATGGCCGGCGTGGCGGCGGCCCTGTGGCAGTACTTCGGCTATGGCGAGCAGTCCACGTTCGCCGAACAGGCCATCGTCTTCGATGACTCGCAGCTGCGGTTGCCGGCGGAACTGGCCGGCGACACCGGCCGCATCCGCGTGGTGCATTTCTGGGACCCGGCCTGCGGCGTGTGCAACCGCGAAACCGGTGCGCACCTCAGCTACCTGATCAGCATGTACCGCCGCGCCGGCATCGACTTCTATGCGATCCGTCGCCCCGGTACGGCAGGCGAACTGCCCGAGCCGCTGCGCAACAAGGTCATCAACCTGCCGACCATCGACGGCATCGAGAACATTCCGGCCAGCCCGGCGGTGGCGATCTGGGACCGCCAGGGCCACCTGGCCTATGCCGGCCCGTACAGCATCGGCATGGTCTGCAATTCGGCCAACAGCTTTGTCGAACCGTTGCTGGACAAACTGGTGCGCGGCGAAACCGTGCGCCCGAAAGGACTGCTTGCCGTGGGCTGCTACTGCCCGTGGCAGGCCAAGCGCTGAGGACGCGCGATGACATCACCGACGCTGGCCGGCGCAGCCGCCGCAAACAACAACGGCGGTCACCTGTCCGAACCGACCGATGGTTATGGACAGGCTCCCGCCGTTGGAAGCAACGATACGCCCCGACATCCTCCGTACATGCCGCGACCCGATGTCGCAGGGCCTGGCGTCGCAGGGCTGGGCTGGGTGCAGGACGTGCACGTGCACAGCGGTCCGATCTACCTGCGCATCGTCAACACGCTGGAACGCACCATCAATCGCGGTGGCCTGGCGCCCGGGCAACGGCTGCCTTCGCAGCGCGCACTGGCAAAGCAGCTGGGCGTGGATCTGACCACGGTGACCCGTGCGTTCGATGAAGCGCGCAAGCGTGGGCTGATCGAAGCACGTGGGCCACAGGGCAGCTTCATCGCACCGCCCAAAGCGGGCTTTGACCAGGCCGTCGATCTCAGCATGAACGTGCCGCCGGTACCCGACGCTGATGCACTGGCGGACATGCTGCGTCGAGGCGCAGCGGCGGTGCTCGCGCGCAGCAATGCGCCAAACCTGATGACCTATCACCTCGGCGGTGGCAATCCGACCGATCGCCACGCGGCGGCGCGCTGGCTGCAGCCGATGCTGGGCACGGTGGACGATGCACGCCTGCTGCTGACCGAAGGCGCGCA
>NZ_QAIJ01000188.1:17592-21625 GCF_003060985.1 Stenotrophomonas sp. HMWF023 | reverse complement strand
CCTCTGCGACCGCTTGGTGTATCCGGGCCTGCTGCAGGCGGCTGCGGCACTGGGGCGGCGGCTGGTCACGGTGGAGGGCGACGAACAGGGCATGTGCCCGGAGGCGCTGGCACGCCAGGCGCGGGAATGTGGCGCGCGTCTGGTCTACCTCAACCCCACCTGCCAGAACCCGACGGCGCTGACCGTGCCCACCCCGCGGCGCGAGGCGCTGGCGCGGGTGCTGGAGCGCGAAAGCCTGCTGGCGATCGAGGACGATCCGTACTGGCATCTGGCCATCACCGCGCCCATTGCGCTGGCGACGCTGGCACCTCGACATGTGTTCCATGTAGCCACCCTGTCGAAGGTGATCAGCCCCGGCCTGCGTACCGCGTTCGTGCAATGCCCAAGCGCCGCCCACGCCGAGGCGATGGCTGCCGCACTGCGTGCCACGCGGTTGATGGGCCATCCGCTGGTATCCGCGCTGGCCAGCCAGCTGCTGCTGGATGGTTCGGCGCAGGCGCTGCTGGTGCAGGTGCGCGAGGAAGCGCGCGAGCGCACGCGGATGGCGCGGTATCTGCTGGCACCCTCACTGCTGGAGCGCGCCGATGGGCTGCATGCATGGTGCCGGGTGCCAGCACCGTGGACCGATGCCACGCTGGTGCGTACGGCACAGCTGCAGGGCTTGGCGATCGCGCCTTCATCGGCGTTCTGTCCGCCGGGCGCACCGTTCGCGAGTGGGGTGCGGCTGTCGTTGGGATTGGCTGCGGACCGGCGGCAACTGGAGAACGCGCTGCGGCGGATCGATCGGTTGTTGTTGTCCGACGCGTTGCCGGCGATCGACCGGTAGGCGGAGAGCATCCATGCATGGCGTGGATCTACTGGGCCTGTTCCGGTGGATGCCAACCTTGGTTGGCAATGCCCGTTCACGCCATGCGTGGATGCGTTGCCAACCAAGGTTGGCATCTACCAAAGCGGGGGGAGTTCAGGCCAGCGCGGCCAGCGCCGCCACCAGCGCATCCATCTGCGCCGGGCGGGTGAACACCGACGGTGTCACCCGTACGCAGGCGCCGGAGTCCAGACCATCGCGATGCGTGGTGAATATCCGGTGCTCATCCAGCAGCCGTTTCTGCAGCGCCAGATTGTCTTCCGCCGAGGTATGTCCACGCAGGCGGAAGCTGGCCAATGCACTGGCCAACGCCGGATCCGGCGACGACAGCACGTCGATATGCGCCATCTGCCGCGCTGGCACCGTCCACCGCTCGCGCAGGTAACGCAGGCGCGCCTGCTTGTTGGCTGCACCGATGCGCTGGTGCAATGCGATGGCCTCGGGCAGGGCCAGATAGGCAGCGAAGTTGACCGTGCCGGTATGCACGCGGCTGCCCACGCGACCATCGTCAGTCTCGCCCATGTACGGATCCAGGTCGGCCACGCGCCCCCTGCGTACGTACATCGCGCCCACGCCCACCGGTGCGCCGATCCACTTGTGCAGGTTGATGCCAACGAAATCGGCCTTCAGCTGCGGCACCGCGTAGTCGATCTGGCCGAAGCCATGCGCGGCATCGACAATCACATCGATGCCGCGTGCACGCGCACGCTCGGCGATCTCCGCCACCGGCAGCACCAGCCCATGGCGGTGGCTGACCTGGGTCAGCAGCAGCAGTTTCAGGCGCGGCAAGCGCGCGAACGCCTCATCGTAGGCCTGCAGGATCTGCTCACGGCTTGGCACCGCCGGCAGTGCGATGCGCTCCACCTGCACGCCACGACGCTGCTGCAGCCACCGCATGGCGTTGATCATGCTGTCGTAGTCGATGTCGGCGTACAGCACCTGGTCGCCCGCAGCCAGCCGGTTGTAGCCACCGATCAGCGCCAGCATCGCTTCGGTCGCGCCGCGGGTCAGTGCGATCTCATCCGCGCCGACACCGAGCATGTCAGCCACCTGACGATGCACCGCCATGTACTGCGCCGGGAACGCGTGTCGGCCGTACCAGGCGTTGCCGCGATTCACTTCGGCGGTGTGCCGCTGGTAGCTGGCCAGCGTCTCGCGGCCCATCGCGCCCCAGTAGCCGTTTTCCAGATGATTCACTTCATCGGTGATGTCGAAGTGGCTGGCCACGGTCGCCCAGTAGCCTTCGTCGCGGGCCAGCACGTCCGGCGCCACGGTCGTTGCGGGAATCTGCATGGGCCCAGCGTAACGCGCGGCGCCCGCGGCAGGCAGTGAAGACAACGCCGCAGCGGCCGGCAGCAGCGCGCCGGCACGCAGCAGGGAACGACGGCGGCCATCCATCAGAAGGTCAGCCGGTACTGCGCGTACACGTTGGCGCCGTCGGTGTCATACGGGGCATTGCGCGAGTAGATCAAGCCACGGCTGGCCTGGAAGGTCGCTTCGTCCGGGTAACGGTCGAACACGTTGTCTGCGCCCACGCGCAGGCTGTGGTGTTGGTTGATGCGGTAGCCCACCGCCAGATCGAGGAAGGTCATTGCGCCGAACTGCTGGTAGATGTCGCCGGTCGCATTGCCGGTGGAGTCGGTCCACTTTCCGTAGTAGCGAACGCGCGCCATCAACGACCACGCGCCGACGTCCCAGCTGCCGGTAAAGCTGCCCTTGTGCTCGGGCAGGCGGTCTTCGAACAGCACGCGCTGGGTCTCGTTGGTCGCCACCGAGGTGCTGCCGTTGTCGACGCGGGTCTGGTTGTAGTTCCAGGCCAGGGTCAGCGTCATGCGTCCGGCGCCGAGATCGCGCAGATAGTTGCCGACCACGTCCACGCCGGTGGTGGTGGTGTCGAAATCGTTGGTGAAGTAGTTCACCGAGGTATAGCCCAGCGGGTTGGGCGTGCCGGCCGGAATGGCGAAGCTGGCCGACTGGCTGAAGCGGTCGCTGAGCGTGATCCGGTAGACGTCGACCGAACCGGACAGGCCCATGCCGGTGCGCCAGGTCAGGCCCAGCGAGGCGGTGCGCGATTCTTCCGGGGTCAGCGGCTTGGCCCCCAGCAGCTGTGCCAACGGATCGCTGGGCGACAGGCGGCCGCTGGTGAAGATCTGCAGCGTGCGCGTATCCAGGCCCTGGGTGGTGCTGGTGGTGTTGAGCTGGGCCGGCGTGGGCGCGCGGAAGCCGGTGGACAGGGTGCCACGCAGGGCCACGTCCGGGGTGATCGCAAAACGTGCCGACAGCTTGCCATCCACCGTGCTGCCGAAGCTGGAGAAATCTTCATAGCGACCGGCCGCACCGATGCTCCAGCGCTCGCCCAGCGGCACTTCCATGTCCACGTAGGTGGCCTTGCTGCGCTGGCTCCACTGCCCGGCCTGGCTGGCCGAGAAACCCGGCGCGCCATTGGAATTCGCTTCCAGGCCGGCCGCGGCACCGCGCCCCACTGCATACGAGGCAGGGTCGCCGGCGCGCACCTGGTAGGTCTCCTGGCGGAACTCGGCACCGAAGGCGACGTTGATTGGCTTCGACAGCGCAGCCACGTCCCATTCGTAGTTGAAGTCCGCATTGGCGTTCTTCTCGGTCTGGGTCAGCCGGCCGAGGTCGAAGGAGGTCGGGCTGTCCGGGCCCAGCGATGCGTTGATCGAGTTGTCCAGGCTGTAGTCGATGGCATTGCGGCCATACGAGGCGCTCAAGTCCCAGCGCAGCTTGGGGGTGATCTCGCCGCGCAGGCCAGCGACCAGCTGCAGGTCGTTCTGCGTGTTGCCGTACTGCGGGCTGAAGCCCACCGGATACAGCGAGCGCAGGTTCCAGCCCGGGAAGATGCTGGTCGTACGGTACGCGCCAGTGGTGGTATCCGGGTTGCGCCAGTTGAAATCGCTGACGCCATCGCTGTGGCTGTACAGGCCGAACGCATAGAGCTCCAGCGTGTCGCTGGCATTGGCCTTCAGGTTGAAGCCTACGCGGCGGCTTTCCAGCTCCGGCTGGCCCCAGCGCTGCACCGGGTTGGGCACGTCCAGCTCCGGATGCGCGGCCTGGAAGGCGATGGCGTCGGGACGCTGGCGGGTGCGCGAGGTCGCATCGGAGTTGGATGATTCGGCGAACAGCGCCAGGCTGCCGTAGTCCCCCAAA